>JAJXZC010000040.1 GCA_021780275.1 Pseudomonadota bacterium | reverse complement strand
TGGATGGATGGACGGGCGGATCGACTGAGGGCGGCCCTAAAGCGCCTTTCACGCTTTCACCGTAATGGCCGAAGCAATGCCGTCAACGGTCGTTCCGGGCGGCAGCCGAAGCCGTGCTCGTGACCCGTTCCGGAAATTCGCGCCTGGAATCCTTATCGGCTGCCATGGGCGGATTGCGGGCATTGGTTGAACGGCGGCTTCAATCTCGTAAGCCGGCTTTGTTTTGCCTTTCGCCGATCATCAAAGGCCGAGGCGGCGGCCGGACGATGTGAAGGCCTGTTGTCGGTGGCGCGAACGCCGCGCGGTCGCCTCAGCTGCAGCATTCAAAAGCTTTTCTTGCATGGCATGAGTTCGAACTGTTGCCCCCCTGAAAGGCGACGGCGCAATTTCCGAGGAAAGAAGACGGCGGCGGCCGATGGTTCAGGACGATTCGTCGCCGACGCCGCCTTTCTTGCTTGCGCGTTCAATCTTGCTATCGTCGTTGTCCGATCGTTTGCGAGGCATGCTCATGCGTCCGGCACGTCTTCGCGCGGCGATCACTGCCGAGGGATTTCTCCGGTGAGCACAGACGCGCTATCGGACGTCCTGTCCGCCGTCCATTTGTCCGGATCGGTGTTTTTCGACGTGACCGCGCAATCGCCCTGGGTCGCGGAGGCGCCGCCGGCGGCGCAGATCGCCAACGGCATCACGCCAGGCGCCCAATATGCGATCGAATACCATGTCGTCGTCCGCGGCGCGTGCTGGATATCGCTACTCGGGGATTCCGCATTCACGCCGGTCCGGCTCGAGGAGGGGGACATTGCGGTGATTCCGCGCGGCGACCCGCATGTGGTGTCGAGCGCGCCCGGCATGCGCGCCCAACCGAATCTCGAGGTCCATCGACGGCCCGAGGACGCCAATGCGCTGCCTTTTGCACTGCGCACCGGCGGCGATGGCCCAGGCGACGCCCAGTTGTTCTGCGGCTTCTTCACCTGCGACGCGCGCCCGTTCAATCCTCTGCTGAACTCATTGCCGCGCTTCATCCGGTTCGGGCGCGACGCGTCACGGGGGTCGCACAGCGTCCTCGAGCAATTCATCCGGTTTGCGACCGAGGAAACGAGCAGCAACCGAGCCGGCCGGCAAATCGTTCTCAACCGCCTCTCGGAACTCCTGTTCGTCGAGGTCATCCGATGGCGCATGGATCAAATGCCGAAAGACGGCGGCGGCTGGCTGGCGGGACTGCGCGACCCGCTGGTCGGCCGCGCCCTCACTTTGTTGCATGGGCAGCCCGCCCACGCCTGGACGCTGGAAGAACTGGCGACGCGCGCCGGCGCGTCGCGTTCGGCGTTGGCCGACCGGTTCACCCATCTGGTGGGCTGTCCGCCAATCCAGTATTTGACCCAATGGCGCATGCAGCTTGCCGCCAGGCGCCTGACCGACCGCGGCGCCAAGGTTTCTGTCGTCGCGAGCGAGGTCGGCTACGATTCCGAAGCCGCCTTCAGCCGCGCCTTCAAGAAGCTGGTCGGCCAGTCGCCTGGCCAATGGCGCGCCGCGTCTTCTTGAGCGCGGCAATTTTTTAAAAGGTTTGACAACAGCGCGCCGTCAGTTCGAATGGCTCAGGAACAGGCCGTCAGCGGATCGATCACTGTGGCGATTTCATTGACCCGCGTGATCGGGAAGCCGGCGAGGCGGGAGTGCTCGCGCAGGCGAGCTTCGCTCTCGGCCAGGTAGACGCAAAAGGTGTTGTCTGCGGCGACATAGGACTGCACCCATTGCACGGATCCGGCGAGTTTGGCGACCGCGCCATTGGATTTGGCTGCGATGTCCCTGAACTGGGGCTGACTCAAGCTGCCGACGCCAGGAATATGACGTTCAATCACATAGCGTTTCATTTGGTTGGCCTCCTGCTGTCTCGCATTGGCGATTGTGGACGTTCGACCCGGCCGCGTCTGGTCGCCAGCGGCGCCCAAAAGCGCGACCGCGCCGGGAACGCGTGCGATCAGGCGACCTTCCGACCAGCCGCCAGCGCCTTCACGGCGTCAGTGGTCAGCGCCTGACCGCCGATTCCCCATTCGCCACTCGCGACTTCCGAAATTTTCACCCAGGTTACGCCCCGCATGTTCTCGCCTTCAATGCTGACCATGGCGTCGGTGAGTTTTTCGATGATCTGCTTCTTCTGTCCGGCGTCGAACACGTCCTCGACGAGATGAACTTCGATGAGCGGCATGATCATTCTCCTATGCCTGACCCTGGCCCAGCCCCGCGCCGGCGCCTTCCGGTCGACGCCATCGAACTTACGCCCTGAGACGCTTGTCCTGAATGATTGCGCTGCCGCCTTTCTTGCCCGCTCGTCCAAATTTCTGTCGGAACGGCGCGATCTCAGTGCAAACGAAGCTTAGCGACGAGAAGGGGATCGCCGCCGCACGCGCGCGGCGGGGCGACGCCACGCGGAAGGTGGTGACGGTCGCCGGAGTCTCCAATGGCGGCTTTGAGCCACCGAAGCGCCGTTGAGCGCCGAGGACGTAAGTCCGCTCGGGGTCGAGTCCGGAATTCCGACCGCCGATCGCGAATTCCCGCTTCTGCGCATCCTTCCCATTCAGCCATTGACCGGTGTTTTCTCGGGACCGGTCCTTCGCGCTACGCCCGCTTTCCGCGTGCGCCGTGACAAGGCGGCGCTTTCCAGTGGGTGCGAGGCCCACCCGGCGACAGCTCCCGCCGGAAGCAATCGGGGCAGGCATGGAGGTGACGAAATGTCTGAAGCCCCCGAATAACCGTCACGACATACGGTGACGGCGCGAGTGTGCAGGCTGCAACATGAGTGAACGCCGAGCAATCCTCGAAAAGGGCATTGCGCAGGCCGACCCGGAAGCGGAACCGGGGAAGGCTGATACGGCTGGGCGAGACGAGCGAAAACACCCAGTCGCTGCGCCGGGGTAGTGGCGGCGGCATGTACATAAGGAAAGCGCACGCAACACGGGAAGCCTCATGGCGTGGTCAGGGATGGCCAACCGGACGCCCGCGAGGGACAGGCCGGGCGCTTTGAGGTGACGGAGAGGCTCGTAGTACCGATGAAGCCGGGTAATGCCGACGGAGGGAAGGGGCCTCAGTTCAAAACAGACGCAGCAAGCGATAAGGGACCTGGAGATTGGGCAACCTATCAACTCCGAAGAGTGTTCAGAAATTGCAGATGGCGTTGCACGCGAAAGCGAAGGCGGAAGCCGGTTATCGCTTCTACACCTTGTACGACAAGCTCAGCCGCGAGGATATTCTTGCGCATGCCTATGCCCAGTGCCGCTCCAACAAGGGCGCGCCGGGCATCGACGGTCAGGACTTCGCGGATGTCGAGGCGTATGGGGTGGATCGGTGGCTGGCCGAACTGGCGCTTGCGCTCAGGCAAGAGACCTATCGACCGGAACCCATCAGACGAGTGTTCATACCGAAGGCCAACGGCAAGCTCAGGCCGCTGGGCATCTCGACCTTGCGGGATCGGGTCTGCATGACGGCAGCGATGCTGGTGCTGGAGCCGATCTTCGAAGCCGACCTCCCGCCAGAACTATACGCCTATCGCCCCGGGCGAAACGCTCAGCAGGCGGTGGCGGAGGTGGGAGAGCTGTTGTTTCGCGGCCACCCGGAAGTTGTGGACGCCGACCTCGCGGACTACTTCGGGAGCATTCCCCATGCCGACCTTATGAAGTCGGTGACGCGCCGCATCGTTGATCGACGCGTGCTGCATCTGATCAGGATGTGGCTGGACTGCCCCGTAGAAGAAACCGACGAACGTGGTCGGAAGACACGCACGACCGAGGCTCGGGACCAGCGACGCGGCATTCCGCAGGGCTCGCCCATCTCACCGCTGCTGGCGAATTTGTACATGCGCCGGTTCGTGTTGGGATGGAAGAAGCTCGGGCTGGAGCGAAGCCTTGGCTCGCGTCTCGTGACCTACGCCGACGACCTCGTGATTTTGTGCAGGAAAGGCAAAGGTGAAGAAGCCTTGCAGCGATTGCGCGAGATCATGGGCAAGCTGAGGCTCACGGTCAGCGAGGAAAAGACACGCATCTGCACGGTTCCAGAAGAACATTTCGACTTTCTGGGCTTCACGTTCGGACGGATGTATTCGGCGAAGACCGGCCAGCCGCACCTCGGCTACTCGGCGCCGCAGCCGTCCTGCGGCACGCGAAAACCAAAGCTGATGGGCCACAATGGCTGTCCGCCATGCTGGCGCGTCGTCCATTCAAGATCGTCGCCGTCGCTTTAGCAAACAAAATGGCGCGAACTCTGTGGGCGCTGCTGACCAAAGGCGGCGTATACAAAAAAGCTCATCCAGTTGAAGGCTTGGCTCGCGCATAGCGAGATCAGACGGCTGTCCGGCGCACGCCGGACGGAAGGGCGAGGCGCTCAAAATGATGACGAAGTCGCGGGGCGAAACCCGATGCGGATGAGGCCGTTCCGGCAATGCGCTCACAGCGCGCGGGTTTGATTCAGCCCACCGCATCGCGGACTTCATCGAGGCCAGCGGTTGATGACCGCGCAAACAGGCCGGACATATGCCGCCCCAGGTCGAGACATATGTGCAGTCCGACACCCAAAGCCTGTTGGGCGGCGGCGGCGCAATCAACGGTTGGTGAACGGACGTTGGCCCGGCCGATGTTATGATGTGATGCCCCATTCCCTTGGACGGCGATTAGCGCGTCAAAAAATCATGGCGTAGCGAAAATGAACAATGGCGCCATTTACGACGTCCCCGTTGTTGAGACGGCGTCTAGTCCTCGGCCTTGGCAATTTCATTATTGAACTAACCTTATGCCAGTCGCCGCTGCGCGCTTCTCGGCGCGGGTCGTAGCCGTGTGGAATTTCAACCACGGAATGTCTGCGGCGGCCACCGACCGGGACAAAAGCCAGCCTTGGGCGAACCTGATTTTTTCGGCGGTCAGGACGTCGAGTTGCGACGCGGTCTGCACGCCCTCGGCGACGATGGTCATCGACAGGCTCGACGCGAGTTGCCGGACCGCCCGGACAATGGCGCGGCGATCCGGCCGGTTTTCGATGTCTTCGATGAAAGATCCATCGAGCTTCACCTTCTTGAACGGGAAACTGGTGAGATAAGTGAAGGTCGAATAGCCCGAGCCGAAATCATCGAGGGCGAGGCCACAGCCCAGGCCGGTAATTCCCTCCATGATCTTCCTTGTCCTGTCCTCGCCAGAGATGAGGAGGTTCTCGGTGATTTCCAGTTCAAGGCGACGGGGGTCGAGGCCCGTCTCGTCGAGCGCCAATTTGATCATCCCTAGAATGTCGCCGCGCTTGAATTGCGCGGGAGAGAGGTTGACCGCCACGGGAACCGGCAGCGGCCATTCCAAAGCGTCCCGGCACGCCTGCCGCAGAGCCCAGCGGCCAAGTTCGGCGATCATGCCGGTTTCTTCGGCGACCGGGATGAATTTCTCCGGCGGGATGTTCAAGATCGGATGCCGCCAGCGCAACAGGGCTTCGCAGCAGGCGATCCGCCCCGTGTCCAGATCTATGGTCGGTTGGTACTCCAGGTAGAACTGCCCCTCAGCCAAGGCCTTGCGCATGTCAAGAATGATCTGGCGGCGTTCCTGAGCGGAAGCGTCAAGGCTCGCCTCAAAGAAGTGGAAGCCGCCGCGTCCCTGGCTCTTCGCTTCATAGAGCGCCAGATCGGCGGCGCGTAGAATGTCGTCGCGGGTTTCGCCGACAACCGGGGCGATCGCGACCCCGGCGCTCATGCCGATGACAATCGTATGCGAGTCGATCTCATAAGGCTCCGCAACCGCTTCGGTGAGGCGCTGTAGAACCGCGGAGACCTCGGCCATCGCGTTTGTTTCTTCGAGCGAAGCGAGGATCAGCACGAATTCGTCGCCGCCGAAACGGGCGAGATGGTCCCCAACCCGAAGAGTGGCGCGCATGCGGGCGGCGACGGCGACCAGCAGCTTGTCGCCGACTATATGGGTCAGGGTGTCATTCACTTCCTTGAAATGGTCGAGGTCGATGCAGATGGTGGCGAAAGGCTTGCGCGACCTTTTGCTGTCGGTGAGTATTTCCTGGAATTTTTCTTCAAATTGCGTGCGGTTCGGCAAATCCGTCAGGTTGTCGAAACGCGCGATATGGGCGATTCGGGCTTCCCGGGACTTCTGCTCGGTCACGTCATCGACGATCACGACGGCGCCGCCATGCGCCATGGCTTGAAACGACAGTTGGAGAATGCGGCCGCCGCGCAGAACGATCGTCATTTCGTCTTGCGCTTGGCAGCGCGTCCCGGCAGTGAAACGCTCCTCGGTTCGTGCGACGTCGTCGATGGGAAAAAGACCAGATCGCGCGGCGCAATGGATCATTTTCGAAGGCGAGGCGCCTTTGGCGCCGCTTTCCGCATCGAGGTGAAAACATTCGGCGAAGCGTCCATTGCAGATGACGAGGCGGTCCCTCGCGTCGAACATCGCAAGGCCATGCGACATGTTGGAGAGCGCGGCGTCGAAATTCGCCGCTTGTTGGGCCATCGCGATGGCCAGGGCGTTCTTCTCGCGTCCATAGCTCATGGCCGCGACCAGCGTCTGATAGACTGAATGCGAGATGTCGGTCATCGCGAACAACGCTACGAAAAGCAGAGCAGCGAGCGCAAGGTTTGCCGCCCCTCCGACGAGGACGAACGCGATGACGAGTGCCGAGCCGATCAACGCCAACTGGCTGACAACGCAAGCTGGGTAGCCGGCGTTGCGGCTTGCGGTCGAAGCGGCATAGCCAACAATGGCGACGAGGAGGGGGACATTGACGGCGACATCGGAACTCTCCGAAACCCCGATGAAACCGCAAAGCCCGAGGGACGCCGAGAAAAGTGTGAGCGCTGCGAAGGTTCGATGTTTCCAGCGATTGAGTTCGGATGGAGTCGGGTCTCCCACTGCGCGGCGGTAAATCGCGGTCGTTAGAAAGCGCAAGGCGGCGGCAAGAAGCGCAAAGGCGGAAGACCAGCGCAAGGCGTCGTTCTGGCTCACATAGCCACAGACGATCAGCACGGCCGCAACCCCCAACGTCCCGGGAGCCAGGGACATCAGCGAGCCGTGCAGGGTGTCGAGGAGCGCCTTTTCGACTTCGAATGGAAGCGGAGACTCTTTAGTGGCCATTGCGTGCTTTGACGGAGTTTCGCTCTGGCGGAGACGCGCCCGAGTTGTTTTTGAGAGCCGCCCCTCGCGCCGAAACGTTGGTCTTCAGCCTTGAGGAACGCAATCTCATTGGACCATCCCGAAGTTAAGGAAGGCGAACCAAAAGTGGTAATTTTATCATTATACAATAATGGGTTGTCGTTCGACGCGCTCGGACGCCTTCAAGCGGGAAGGCGGCGCACGGGCTGAACGAAATTCAGCTGATTGACGTATGCCGCGCTGGCGCCCAGGTCGACACGGCGTCCGGATCGGATGACTGCTGTGCGGTTGCCATCATTTTCGTCGACAGCCGCGCGATCGATGCGCTCATGTGTTGGCCTGGCGAAAGCGAAGCGGGCGCCAGCCGTCCCATTGAGGAAGCCGGTGTTGGGCAAGGTGATGGCCTGAGCCGAGGCCGCCCGAAACGTGCTGCCCGAGGACGTCGCAAAACGATGATCCTCTGGCTCGACGAGGTCGACGGCGACGCCCATCTTGA
>JAJXZC010000641.1 GCA_021780275.1 Pseudomonadota bacterium | reverse complement strand
CAACAGCCAGTCGGGGCGGGCCGCCGTGCAGGTTCCCAGCCCCAGCGTGATGCTCGACGATGGCGAGGTCGAACGTCGGGTGCGGTTGATCCGGCCGATGGAGCGACCTTCGATGGCGCTGGCCATGATGCCGCAGACCCATTGGCAGGAGGCCGACCGCGAGACCTTCGCCCTCGCATGGAACGCGGAGCTCGCCGATGTGCCGGAATTCACGGACAGTCAGATCCATATCGTCTCGGGGCTGCTGCTGCCGATCTGGAAGCGTCTGCCAAATGAATCTTCGCGCGTCTACCGGCTCCAGACCGACGCAGGGGAGAGGATTGTGGGCCGCAAGGTTTCGGCGGCCTGGTCGGCGATTGCGCTTGAAACCGGCCCGACCAGCCTATCGCCAGAAGGCGCCTTCGCCGCGTTGATGGAGGGCAAGACCATCCTCGATCTCAGCGAGGGGCTGCAGCTTCGCCGGGTTCGCGTCATGGGGGTCAATCGCATCGAACTGACCGGCTTCACCGACATGATGCGCGACCGGCTGCGCGCCTATGGCCTGTTCGGCGAGATTATTTCCTGGAAACTGCGGATGTTCGCGCCGACCGACGCCTCCGGGCCGGACGTACTGGGCAAGGTGCTGGAGCGCTATCCGATCGAGCGCATCGCCGAGCGGGCGGCGGCCTGAACAATGTCGCCGGCAAATGAATTGGCCTGCCGTCTTGCGCGCGACGCGCAAGCGGTATGCCGCCACTACCTCTCCAATGGGCGCCGCGAAGGCCGATACTGGCTGGTCGGCGATGTGCGCAATACGCCCGGCCGCTCGATGTTCGTCCGGCTGAAAGGACCGGAATTCGGCAAGGGCGCGGCAGGCCGATGGCAGGATCCCGCCACCGGCGAATATGGCGATCTGCTCGACATCATCCGCCAGACCCGCGGCTTGGTCCGTTTCCACGATGTCCTCGATGAAGCCCGGCGGTTTCTGGCTTTTCCAAGGCCTGAGCCCGAACCTTGTCCCTGGTGGATTTCGGCGCCGTCTGGGTCGTCGGAATCGGCACGGCGGCTGTTCGCCATGTCGCGGCCGATTTCGAGCACGCTCGCCGAAGCCTATCTCCGCAAGCGAGGGATCATCTCCCTGCATGGAGCGGAAAACCTCCGCTTTCATCCCCATTGCTATTGCCGGCCTGATCGACGCTCTCGAACCCAGAGCTGGCCGGCGATGATCGCCGCCGTCACCAATCTCGACGGTGGGATCACAGGCGTTCATCGCACCTGGCTCGACCCTTTGCGGCAAGACAAGGCGCCGATCGCTGCGCCGAGGCGGGCGATGGGACATCTTTTGGGACATGGCGTTCGGTTTGGAATGGCGCAGGATTCTCTGGCTGCTGGCGAGGGCATCGAGACCATGCTGTCGCTGCGCTGCGTCTTGCCTGTTCTGCCGATGATCGCTGCGTTGTCGGCCGGACATCTCTCCGCCATCCAGTTTCCGGCAAAATTGCGCCGCCTTTATATCGCTCGCGACAGGGATCCGGCGGGGGACAAAGCGGCGGAGGGATTGATCGACCGAGCGAGATCGGCCGGGATCAAGGCGATTGCGCTGTCGCCAAGCCTGGGGGATTTCAACGATGATCTCCGCGCATTCGGCATCGATGAACTTCGAGAGTCCTTGCGCGGGCAGCTCGCGCCTGAAGATGGGGCTCGTTTCATGGCGACGGTCTCAGGCGTCGAAGTCGCCGCATGAATCGCATCCTAACGCGGGTCAATGTCCCATTCGGGCATGGCGTTTCCCAAAATCTTCGGAGAGGACCGGACCCACGGCCTTCTGAGAGGGCGATCGAGCGGCAAACGGAGCGGACCGGCAATGGCTTTGGCCGACTATTTTCCGTCGGCGGGCAAGCCCGCCTTTACATCGCGAGACAAAATAGCCGGCCTCCGCCATCCTCTGCTGCGCTTCGGCTCCTCCGGTTCCCTGCGGAGTGCAGGTCCGCTCCGCCTGCCGCTTTTCGTCGCCACGAAGGCCGCGATGGGCGCGGTCGATCCGAGACAGGCAAGCGCCATGATCACCGAACACGACGAAACCGGCTTTGAAGCGCAGAATTCATCCCCGACCGAACATCTCCTCACCGAACTCCAGCTCTATGGCCATCGTCCCTTTCAGGATGAGCCCGATGCCCGGCCTCTTCCCGAAGCCCGGATCGTCGTGGGCGCCGTTGCAGACATCTTTGACGCCCTCGTCTCCACCCTGGGCGACACCCGCCTTGAACCCGACCTCGAAGACCTGCTCTGGTCGACCGTCAATCTCTTCCACCGCGCCGCCAGCCGGGTCGAGCGTGAGCTCGACGACAACGAGCAGGCGCAAAAGCGCGGCCAGAAAGAACAGGACGGCTCCGAAATCCGCTCGGTCGAGCTGGAGCGACTGACGGCCGAAGGGCAGACGCTGATCGAGCGCCGCAACAGCATGGAGTTCTTCCGCGATCAGGCCGCTGACCAATTCGAGCGCCATCTCCACTCCGTCTGGCGCCCGCGCGCCGGGTCGATGGTCAATCATCGCGCGCTGACCTCAGCCGTGATCGACAGTCGGGATTTTCTTGCCGCCAAGCGCCGCTCCGAAAACGAGGTGCTCCTGCCTGCCGGCCCCAAGGTCGCTCTCACTGGTGGCCTCGACTTCAACGATCATCGCCTGGTCTGGGACAAGCTCGACAAGGTCTTTGACAAGCACCCCGACATGGTGCTGCTGCATGGTGGCTCGCCCAAGGGCGCCGAGCTGATTGCCGCCCGCTGGGCCGATCACCGCAAAGTCCCGCAGGTCGCCTTCAAGCCCGACTGGACGAAACACGCCAAGGCGGCGCCCTTCAAGCGCAACGATCAGATGCTGGATATCTTGCCAATCGGTGTCATGGTCTTCGCGGGAACTGGCATCCAGGAGAACCTCTGCGACAAGGCGCGCAAGCTCGGCATACCCGTCTGGAAGTTTTAGGAGGGCGGCGCGTGAGCGCCGCTTTGCCCGCTCGTGTCATTGCCCACATTTGTCACCATCGTCCCAATGGGCCATCCGCTGGTAAGGGCGAACGACGCGTTGCCGTCAAGCAACCGCCAATTCAGAAATCTCGATCCATAAGTTAAAGGCAACCGAACCAAACCATTCCTCATAATTGAGGTTGATTGGTCCGACATAGAATTCAAGTATCAGCGATACTCGTCTTTTCGAATCGGCGGGTTCCCATGGATCCCGACACAATTGTTAATAGGCACGCGACTCCTCAGGACAACGGTTTCGGCCGCTGGCTGGGATCACGACTGACCTGACATGGCTATAACGTTTGGACGGATCGCCGATTGCGTCGGGGAAATCCTGACGTTGCCGCAACGAGGCGGTGCCCCCCGCTTCAATCGTCGATAAAGTTTTATGACAAAGAGTGCAGGGAGTACACGCTCTAGTCAATTTCTATTATGGAACTAGAAAATATCAAGTGGCGTGATGCTTACTCGCAGGCTTGCCGAATTCGAGGTTCATTCTCGATCTGTCTTTCTATGACCGCTGTACTCACCGAAAACTCGTCGGCAATGGTGACGAGATCATGCTTGTCATCTAGCATGGAACGAACCTCATCTATTGGTGCCAAAAACTCCGCTGCGAAAGCTCGCCCAGCAGCCTGCCTATAAGCATTGCGAAGATCGTTTACTGGTGCAAGCTCAGGCGCAGGAAAACACGCCGCGTCACCGACGGCGCGAGCCATCGCAAACAAATGCGCCGCCCGCGCCTCGAGCGAGCTCCCGTGATTGCGAAGGTGAATTTGGATACCGTCATCGCGTTCACTTCGAAGCGCGCGAAGGCCATCAACTTGTGGAGCTAAATTGAAAGCCGCAGCGGCACCCAACTTGCCAGCAATGTCTCGGAACGACGAAAACCGCTCATTCTCGGGAAGATCAAGAACCTCACGCATGGCGCGCGCGCGCCTATACCCTGTTGCCCACGCCTTTTCAGCCGCCTTAGTCGGCGTGCTGAGCAAAGTATCTTGGACCGCAGCTCTTAATTCAGGGACGCGGTATCTGGATCCGCGATGACTTTGCATTCGCTTAACCCACTGGAGTAGGTTAGTGCGCTCAACACACCGAGCGCCTGACACGAACTCCGAAAGCGCCTCGCACTCGAAGAGGCGTTCCGCTTCCTCGATGAACTCCGCTGCATCTTCCGGAATCTTGTAGGGGTCGAGTCCGAGTCCTCCGGCTGCTTCGCAAAAAGCGGCCTCCTCCGCGGAGCGCCTAGAAGCTTGCACACGCCCCCATCTTAATTCGGCGCTTGTGGTCTCAAGCCCTGCGCCACTTAGGCGATTAAGAACCGTATGGACGATTTCATCGAGGGCTGCTTCCCCGTCCTCACGCGACATTACCTGCTGGGATGACCCCCAAAAGCGTACGTCTGGATTTTGGTAGACGCACTGCCGCGCTTCTACCTCGAAGACGGCCCCGTCAAACCGCACTCTGATATCCGGCAGGATAAATCCGCTGCGGTAATTCAGTAGTGAGATGTCCTTGTCCCGGGAACCAAAAATCGTCCACCAATCGTGAGTTAAGCCATGCAGCAACCCATAAAGAGCGACCGTCACATGGTCGGACAACTCGGCACCTAAGAGATGCTGGGTGACATTTTGGTTGCCAATGGATATGCGAACGTCAGCAGCCGTCGCCCGCTCCTCGGGCGCGACGTTAGCCGCATCGTCCAGCCAATCAGCCGAAAGTTTCACGCTTTTGCTCCTCGTTGATCGGCCAGCCCTTGTAGGTTCCGGCAATACCATTGATGCAGAAGCCGAACCAAAATTGGCCCACATCGTCCTTATACCATATGTGCTTCGGATATGTTTTGTCCCCTTCATAGAAGTGCAATTGATTCAATTTCAAAGCTTCTTGGACCCAGGCAGTGGCAACGAGGCGCTCCGGCTCGGTGACCTTTGGGCATATTGTTGTAAGTTGCTTTTTCGGCCTTTTAGCAACGCCGTCACGACCAATATAGGCACCCGGTAACCCTCCCCACCAACGTGTGGCCTTATGCTCCAAGCTGCCCACGTAGGACGCGACGCTCACGTCCGCGCTTGTAAGTGGCGCTCTCGGCGCGATTTGGTTGGGGCGGGCCATCGTGAAGTTCACTCAGTCAAAAAATCGTTCCGTTGGTGCCATAGCATGAAGATCAGACGCAAGTCAGCTTGGACGTATTCGTGTTCCCCTCAATCCTTATCCGACATCCCGCTCCAAATCTCAGCTGCGAGCCCCAACCCCGCTTCCAGTAGCGCTGATCCTTGATCCGGCCCATGGCCTGACGCCATCAACCCGTAAAGGGTCCGCTACGCAAGCGTGCGGTCGCTGCGGCTGCGCCTTCGCGGTGATTGCGGCCCTGCGCCGGCTTCATCGGGCGCCTGTCGAGCGGGGATGGTCCCCGCCTCCAAGACAGGAGCCGGAACAATGTCTCAAGCCCTCAGCGCCGCGCACCTCCGCGCCTGGAACCTCGCCAACACCCTCATGGTCTGCATCATCGTCTTCCAGACTGGCGACGGCGACTATTCCTTCATGCCGACCGACGAATGGGACGGCGATCCGGCGGCCGTAGTGCACGAATTTGATCCGTTCCGATAATTTTCGCACGGCAATCCGACCCTCGGAGGCTTCGACCAAAGCCGTCAAAGGCCAGGGATTGAAGCTTTCGCCCTCGGCTGCTTTATTGGGCGCGAAATGCAAAGCGCCCCGGCCATCCTCTCAGCCGCAACTATCGCCGCCGCATATCGCGGCATCGCGACCAGCGGCGGCTTCTTGATCCGTTGTCCTTGTTCTGGACATGGCAAAGGACGGGGCGACCTGCATCCCTCACTCTACATCCGCGACGGCGAGCGGCGCCTGCTTGTCAATTGCTATGCCGGCTGCGAACCGGCGACAATTCTCGAAGCGCTCGGACAGGCCCCGCCAGCGGCGCCGCCGAATTTGACTGCGCCCGCCGATCTTGCCGCGAAGCCGTCCTTTTCGCGCGATACGGCGCGGGCGATTTGGCGCGGCTCGCGCCCGATCGACGGCACCCACGCCGCCGCGTATCTCGCCGCGCGCGGCTTGCCGGGCCCCTACCCTTCCGCCCTGCGCTTCCTGCCATCGAGCGCGCGTTACCCTCATCCGACGCTCTGCGCCGTTCTCACCGATCCGCAATCCCGGGTCGTTGCCGTGGAGCTCACTTATCTCGACAGCGCCAGGCCGCAAAAGACAGACATTGCCGAGCCCCGCCGCGTCATTGGCCCGGCGCGCCGCGCCTCGATCCATTGCGCCCGCGCCAGCGAGGTCCTCGGCCTGGCCGAAGGGCTGGAAAGCGCTTTATCGGCGCAACGCCTGTTTGGCGTTCCGACCTGGGCCGCGACCAGCGCGCCACGTCTTCCTTTGGTCGTCGTGCCTCAGTGCGTGCGTCGGATCATCTATTTCGGCGATCCTGACGGGGCCGGGGCGACCGCACTGGAAAAGCTGTGCGCGACGCATCCGAATATCGAAATTGAAGATCGAACCTGCCCCGAGCCAAATCGCGACTGGAACGATCTTTTGCGAGACGGATTCACCGGCGCGACAAGCAAGCCCGAGATCATCTTAACCGCTCTTACCGCCGATCATTGACCGGATTCCAGCGTTCTCGTAGCCTACCGCTGTTCTATCGCCCCCGACTTGAGGTCGCGCCGGCGTCAAATTTTTAAGCCCGAAAGTCGATTTTCAGTGCGTCTTTCTTCTTCACCTTTGCCCGCTGGGAAGATGCGCCTGTTTGATCGGGGGCGTCCAATCCCGACAATCCAATTTCTTTTCTCGGCTGGCGGCGCCATCGGCGCATGCGAACGTTCTGGCGACACGCCGACGCATTGCCAACGGCAATCTGTCTTTTCAACAACACGCCGTGATTTTCTCTTGGCGACGTTCGCGCATCAGCGCCGTTGCAAACATGGCCTTGGTCTATCACCGTCGCTGCGACGACGGCCCCTGCGCCGAAGAATTTTCCCCTTGCCGCCTGCGGCGCCAATTCCTCGCGCTTGCTCACGCCAAAATTCCCCGACGCGGACGGGGCGCAGCGCTGCGCTTGCCTGCCGCGGCCTGACGGCCTTGCAGCTCTGTCGCCTCTTCCCGGTGGCTAACGACCGCCATCGCAACGACGCGATCCACAAACTACGGAGAGAAAAATGACTCAGCTTTGCGAAGTGATCCAGATCGGCCGCGTTGGCAAGATCAAGGAAGTCGGCCAGAACCTCATCATCTCGGTTGCCTCTGACGCCAGCTACAAGAAGGAAGGCGAATGGGTCGATCGGACGAACTGGATCGATCACACGATTTTCGCGCGCCAGGAGGGCCTGAAGAAATGGGCCGGCGAAAAGCTCCAGTCCGGCGACCTGGTGTTTATCCGCTCGACGCCCGCGCAGACGAGCTGGGACCATAACGGCGAGAAGCGCTACGGCTACACCTTCTCGGTCAGCGAACTCCGTCTCGAAGTCGCCAAAGAGGATATGAAAGCTCGCTGATCGCGAGCGGGAGGGACGAAAGTCCCTCCCCTTTTTTCATGCTCTTATTTCTTGATTTAAAATATTTCGGAAAGAAGAAGTTTTAAAACTTCAATGACGGAGGAAGGACCTTTGATTATGTTCAAAAAAGAAATCGTGGGCGGAGTGGGAGTTGTGCTTGGTGTTGCTGTGTTTCTGGGAACCGGAACTCCCGCATGGGGAGGGACGACGGGGGATCCGGCGAATGGAAAAAAGGTCTTCCA
>JAJXZC010000567.1 GCA_021780275.1 Pseudomonadota bacterium | reverse complement strand
AAGCACATCGATCCTGACAAGCCGATCCGCGACATAACTGACAACGATGTCGCCGCATTGGTCGCGCGGCGTCGTGGCGACCTTGTCAGCTATCCGAAAATGGTGAAGGGCAAGCGGGCGAAAGACCGCATTCCGAAGCGCGTGTCAGCTAGCACCGTGAATCGCAGCGTCACGCAACCGCTTCGTCGTGTTCTTCGTCGGGCAGAAACAGCTTGGAACGAGCCGGTCGGAAGGATCAATTGGCGAGTGCATATGCTCAAAGAGCCAGCTGAGCGCGTGCGCTTTGCGAGCGTCGAGGAGGAAGCGGCAATCTTCGCGGCGCTGCCCCCGCACTATCATGCCGCCGTCCGCTTCGCGGTCCTGTCAGGGCTGCGAGCCAATGAGCTACGCGGCATGAGATGGACTGACCTAGATTGGCATGGCCTGACGCTGACGGTTCGCGGCAAAGGCGGCAAGGTGGCGTCGATACCGCTTTCGGCGGCCATGATCGAGATTCTTGCCCCTATGCGGCCCAAGGACGCCATAGGAACGCCCGTCTGGCAGAATATGAGCGGCGAACCGATGACGTATCGAAGCTTGTCAGCAGCCTTCGTAAAGGCTTGCAGCAAAGCTGGCGTTGTCGGGCTGCGATTGCACGATTTGCGTCACACCGCCGCGACGCGGCTGCTGCGCTCGACTGGCAACTTGAAACTTGTTTCGCGGTTGCTACGCCATTCCGATGTCTCGACAACTGCAAAATATGCGCACGTCGTCGATGACGACTTGCGCGAAGCCATGAATGCGATGGGGCCGCAAAAAGTCCCATCACAAGGCCCATCATAAGGCCAGTAACATACTGATATATAAGGATGTTATCGGGGCCTTCCAAGCTGAATACGAGGGTTCGATTCCCTTCACCCGCTCCAGCTCATTTCACCAAAAAAACGATATTTTTGGCCTCACGTTTCGGTTATTGGCGTGGGCATTGCCCATTGACGCGCTTCACCGGAGATTCTGAATGACATTGTCCCGCAAGCTTCGCGCAGCCCTGGCGACGCTGATTTTCATGATTGCTGCCGGCAGCGCCGTGCAAGCTCGCGCCGATAGCGGATGGGTGCGCCTGTCAATCGTCAAGGGCGGCTGGTTTATCGGTGCCAACGGTGGCGGCGGCACTCTTTTCTTTCATGGGCGGCGGTACCCGCTTTCGGTCGGCGGCGTCGATGCGGGCCTCGTCTTCGGTCTGTCTCATACGACGCTGCAGGGGCGGGTCCTGCACATCTATCGCCCCTCCGATATCGCCGGCGTCTACGGGGCGGCGGGTGCCGGCGCCACGGTTGGCGTCGGGGCGCGGATCATTCAGCTCGCCAATGATAAGGGCGCCGTTTTGCAGCTCGAAGGTTTGCAAGTTGGCCTGATGGCCAATCTCGACTTGAGCGGGCTCGTGATTGGGCTGAGATGAGCATCGCTCCGCAAAGGCCAAGTGAGCTCAGCGATCCCAGTCGCGCCCCGGAGCCGCCGGCGTCTATGTCAGCGGTGACGCGCACGCACCAAATCGATTTCAGTCATTCACCGCTCATCTTGCGTTCGTAGAATTAGCCTCTCGACGTGTCTAACGACAGGAGCATTCGATGCATAACGCACAAATCGGCTGGATCGGCGCCATTATCATCGGGGGTTTCGCGGGCTGGTTCGCCGAAATGTTCATGGGGTCCGGCACCGGCATCATCACCAATATCATTCTCGGCATCGTCGGCGCTGCGGTGGCCAGTTGGTTGCTCGGACTGTTCGGTGTCGCGCTGGGGGGCTGGCTCGGCTATCTCATCGCAGGATTTATCGGCGCCTGTATCCTGATCGCGCTTTGGCGGCTTGTCCGGCGAAGCGCCTGAGCCGCCGCTCTCGCGCGTGTAGAAACCGGTCCGCTAAGGCGCCGGTTTCCATGCGGCGGCGCGGTCGCGCGCCTGTTTGATCTGCGCTGCGGTCAATTTATCCGCCATGATGTCGCGATTGCTTCGAGCGGTCGCGCGGTTGTCGGCCGGGCCATGGTTGGCGGCAAGGTCGAACCATTTATAGGCCTCGACGGAGTCCTGCTTGACGCCCAGGCCGTTGGCGTAAAGCAAGCCGAGGTTGCTTTGCGCGAAGGCGTCGCCGCGCGCCGCCGCCTTGGCGTACCATTTCGCCGCTTGGCTGAAATCCTGTTTGACGCCCTCGCCTTTGGCATAGAGCAGCGCAAGGCCGGTCTCGGCAAAGAGATCGCCTTGATCCGCAGCCTTGCGATACCAATCGGCAGCGGCGGCATAATCCTGTTTCACACCTTGGCCCTTGGCATAGAACAGGCCTAGCAGGCTCTGGGCGAAGACGTTCCCGTGCGCCGCGGCTTTGCGATACCAGTCTGCCGCTTGCGCATAGTCCTGCTTGACGCCGCGGCCCTTCTCATAAAGCTGGCCGAGCGCCACCTGCGCCGTGACGAGGCCGCGATCGGCGGCCTTGCGATAATAGGCGGCGGCGGCAACGAAATCCTGCTTGACGCCTTGGCCCTTAGCGTAGAGCAGGGCGAGGTTGAGCGCGGCCGCTGCATCGCCCTTGTCGGCCGCTTTGCGATACCATTCGGCGGCTTGCGCATCGTCCCGCGTCACGCCCAGGCCGTGCTGATAAAGCAGGCCGAGGCTCGAGGCGGCGAAGGTGTCGCCTTGCGCCGCGGCTTTGCGATACCAATCCGCAGCCGCGGCATAATCCTGTTTGACGCCCTCGCCCTTCGCCAGCAGCAGGCCGAGGTTGGCCTCTGCCACCACATCGCCCTGCTCAGCGGCCTTGCGATACCAGGCGACCGCCTGCGTGAAATCCCGCGGGACCCCGCGGCCTTGCGCATAAAGCGCGCCGAGCTTGCTTTGCGCGCCGGCATTGCCCTTGTCGGCGGCCTTACGATACCAGGCCGCGGCCTGCGCCAAATCCTCGGCAACGCCGGCCCCCGTCTCATAAGCACGCGCGAGGGCAAGCATCGCGAAAAGATCGCCCTGATCGGCGGCTTTGCGATACCAGCCTGCCGCCTGCGCCAAATCCTTCGGCACGCCGAGGCCGGCGGCATAAAGATGGCCGAGATTGCTTTCGGCGACGGTATCGCCGCGCTCTGCCGCCTTGCGGAAGAGCCCGGCCGCCTGCGCATAATCCTGGGTCAGTCCAGGGCCGCCTTGTGCGAGCAGAATGGCGAGATTGACTTGCGAGGCGAGGTCGCCCTTATCGGCGGCCCTGCGAGCGAGATCGGCCGCCTTGGCAAGATCTCTCGGCACGCCGCGGCCTTCAGCATAAAGCTGCGCGAGATGGCTCTCGGCGGCACGCTCGCCTTGCGCCGCCGCCTTCTCGAACCAGCCTGCCGCCTGCGCATCGTCTTTCGCGACGCCACGGCCCTGAAGTGTGAGGAGCCCGAGACGCACTTGCGCGGCGGCATCGCCGCCCGCGGCAGCCTTGCGATACCAATTGGCAGCTTCGGCTTCATCCGGCGCGACGCCGCGGCCCTCGGCGTAGATGTCGCCGAGCAGGCTTTGCGCGTAAAGACTGCCTTGCGCCGCGGCCTTCCGATAGAGCGCCAGCGCGCCAGCTTCGTCTTTCGTAACGCCGGTGCCGGCCGCGAGCAGATCGGCGAGGCGGGTTTCGGCCGTCACGTCGCCTTGTGCCGCCGCTTTGCGGAAGAGCGCCGCGGCTGCCGCATAATCCTGTTTGACGCCGCGGCCCTGGCTCAACAGAGAGGCGAGCATCGATTGCGCATAAACATTGCCCTTGTCGGCCGCCTTGCGCAGCCAGACGGCGGCCTCTTGATCGCTCTTTGCCACGCCCGTCCCGCTCAGATAGAGCGAGGCGAGATTGACTGCCGCCGCGACATCGCCCTTCTCGGCGGCCACGCGGTACCATTTCGCTGCTTCGGCATAATCCTGCTTGACGCCCTGGCCCTTGGCATAGAGCAGGCCGAGGCTGCCGGCGGCGAAGGCAACGCCCTGGTCGGCGGCCTTGCGATACCACTTGGCCGCTTCGGCATAATCCCGGCCCATGCCGCGGCCTTCGGCATAGAAAAGTCCGAGATTGACTTGCGCGAAGGAATTGCCCTTGTCCGCCGCCTTGCGATACCAGGCCGCGGCTTGCGCATCGTCCTGCGGCACGCCCTGGCCTTTGGCATAGAGGAGACCCAAGGTCATCTCGGCATAGGCATCGCCGCGCTCCGCCAGCGGCTTCAGAAATTTGAGCGCCTCGGCATAATCGCCACGGCTATAGGCGGCGGCGCCGTCCTGCAACGCATCGGCAGAGGCGGGCAGAGACGCGAAAAGACAAAGCGCGGCCAAACCGGACCTGAAACCGGCGATCGCGAGACCCGACGCGGGAGCGGAACCGTGCGCTTTGAACATTTGCGAAGCCTTGGTGAAGCCGTTGGCGAATGGGTGACGGTCGGCTGGTTCGAGCGATGTCTTATAAGTTTGCGGAAACGATTTCATCAATCGAACGCGGGTGAGGCACGATGAAATAATGCACCGTCTGAGCTTTGCCAAGATTCGCCAAGCAAAACGGGAGGCGCGCCTTTCGCGGATCGTGTCTCAACAGCGATCGTGCAGTCATCGCCGTCGCGCTTTTGTCATTGCGTCTTGCGGCATGCAGACAACCAGCGGTGCGGGTGCGGTCGCGCACGCCGGGTGATCGAAGACCGGGCCGCGTGGTTACATTTTCCTGGCAAAGTGCTATCCGGAGAAAGGCGGATCTTCAGACAGTTCGGAACGAAATTTTCCGGTTATCTGAGATCGCTGCGAGGGCGAGAACCGTCCACTGACGGTTCGGTTTCGCTTGCTCCATTCGTCTGGGGAGATCCATGAAAATCACATTGCTGGCAGCGGCCGCTGCGATTGTACTCGGCTTGGCAGGAACTTCCGACGTGTTGGCGGCGCCGGCCGCCGGCGCGGCGATCAGCGGCGCATCCAACTTCAGTGCGCCGATCAGCAAGGCGCATTGGTGCCGCGTCCATCGTTGGTGCGAACACGGACGCTGCTGGGTTCATCGGCGCTGCTGGTAAGCCAGAGCAAGTTGCAATTTGCGATCCGGGAGGGCGCGCTCGGCGCGTCCTCTCCTTTGACCCTTCCAGATTTGATCCTTCCAGATTTTCCAAGCGTAGGAGCGGGGGCATGATCGTCGCGACGACCAACGATATTGCAGGCTATCGGATTGTCCGCCATCTCGGTCTCGTGCGCGGCATTACCGTGCGTTCGCGCAGCGTCGTCGGCAATTTCGTCGGCGGCTTGCAATCGCTCTTCGGTGGCCAGATCAGCGCGTTCGTCCATCTTGCCGAGACGGCGCGGCAGGAGGCCTTCGACCATATGTGCGAACATGCGAGCCAGGGCGGCGCCAATGCCGTCGTCGGCATGCGCTATGACGCCAATGAGATCACCGATGGCATCACCGAGGTCTTGGCTTACGGGACAGCCGTCTGGGTCGAGCCGGTCTAGCTCGTCCCTTTCAGCGCCTGCCAGCTCTTTTCTGCCCGCGACAAATAGCTATGCGGCGCGTTCAAGAAATAGACGAGCGACGTGGCGCTGGTGAAGCAATAGAGCTTGTGCGTGTCCGGGTCGGTCCAGTTGATCGAACAATCGGCCGGAATCAGCTTGCCGGCCACGAGGCCGATCGGATCGTGATCGTCGAAACCGCCCTTCATTTTCACCGGCGGCACGACCCATTTCCAAATGCCGGTGCCGGACTTTCGTGCCTTGGCGATGCGCGGGTCTTGCACCGTATCGGCCATGTCGTCGTTACGCGCCTGCAAGGTTTGAGCGTCGGACGCCGCGCCGGCGCTTTGCGCCATGGCGCCGCCCAGCGCAGCCAGAATCGCGACGGCGCCCAGCAAAGACGTCAGGGCGAACGCCACGGTCTTTTCTGCCATCAGAGCCTCCGGTCGATCGAGCTGAATGCAATTATAGGCCGGCAGTCCGCTTTGGGAAGACGGGTGGCGCCCACGCGCATCGGCCGCTTGCTTTAACGGGCCGCCTGCGGCTAATACGGGGGCGCTAGGAGTGTAGCTCAATTGGTAGAGCACCGGTCTCCAAAACCGGGGGTTGGGGGTTCGAGCCCCTCCTCTCCTGCCAGCTAAAATCTGTTTATTTTCAATGGCCTGTGACCGTGTAGGCTTGTATTTTGATTTGCTTGAGCCGCTGGAATTCCCTTCGGCCTTGAGCCGTTTGTTCTAATCGTCTGCTCACGCCTTCTTGTCCGCGCGGGCCATCTCGCGACAATGGCGTCGCCAAACCTTGGCCTTCTCATCGATTTTGCGAGGGATTCGTAAGCGTCAGAAGCGGTCAGATCGGGCAACTGGCGGCAGTAGCGTTCTGTTTGACGAGGATCTTCGCGATGCGGCCCGGCGCGGAAGCGGGAAGGGCTGCTTTACGTCAAGCCATCGTGCCGTTGGCCGAAAAAATCCGGCGCGACAGGCTCAGCTCTCGACGGCTTCGCAATCATTCAGGTCCGTCTAGGGGTTTATAGGATATTGCGCCAAGCTCTTGCGGCGCTATAACCTCGCCCTTCATCGCTGGGCACATATTGCTGGAAGCGGGTGCGATTGTAGCGGAACTTCGATGGTGTTAACGTTCCTCGGCGATTTCGGGGGCTAAAGCTATTTGTTCTTGTTCATTGTACGTCAGAGGGCGTCTCAATGAAGACAAGTTATTGGCTCGCAAATGCTTCCATAGCCGTCATGACTGCCTTTTTGGCTGACGGGGCTGCCGCACAGCAAATTTCCGGAACCCCCGGCTCTCCACAGGCGACAACGACTATAGACGGGCGGTATTTGCCGCCTCCGACGCAGCCTTTCAAAGGCGAAATAAATCTCAACGCCGCGCAATCGATTCCCTATTGGCCGGCGCGGGTCGTTCCCCCCAAGGGGGCTCCAAACATTTTACTCATCATGACCGACGATGTTGGCTTTGGCGCGCCCAGCACGTTTGGCGGCGTCATTCCCACGCCGGCAATGGACCACATCGCGGCGGAAGGGCTGCGCTATACGGATTTCCACTCGACGGCCCTGTGCTCACCGACGCGAGCGGCCCTCATTACAGGGCGAAATCATCACTCGGTGGGTTTTGGGGTGATCTCGGAGCAATCAACGGGTTATCCGGGCTACAACAGTCTCATTCCACGGGAGACCGCCACGATCGGTCGCATTCTTGAGGAAAACGGCTATCGTACCGCTTGGTTCGGTAAAGACCACAATACGCCAACCTATCAGGCCAGCCAGGTGGGACCGTTCAATCAATGGCCTACAGGTATGGGTTTTGACTACTTCTACGGCTTCATCGGCGGCGACACGAGCCAGTGGCAGCCGAATCTCTTCCGCAACACGACGGCGATCTATCCTTATCTCGACCATCCCGGCTGGAACCTCGTCACCGCCATGGCTGACGATGCGATTCATTGGCTCAATCAGCTGAACGATATCGATCCATCGACGCCGTTCTTCTTGTATTACGTCCCCGGCGCAACCCATGCGCCCCATCACCCGACGCCGGAGTGGATTAAGAAAATCAGCGATATGCATCTGTTTGACAAAGGCTGGAATGCGCTGCGCGACCAGATCTTTGCCAATCAGAAGCGGCTCGGCGTCATCCCCCAAGACGCCAAGCTGACACCGTGGCCCGACGGTCTGTTACCGCGATGGGAAACGCTGAGCGATGCGCAAAAGAAGCTCTATATTCGTCAAGTGGACGTGTATGCGGCCTATCTCGCATACGCTGACCATGAAATCGGCCGCGTCGTTCAACAAGTTGCCGATGAAGGAAAACT
>JAJXZC010000484.1 GCA_021780275.1 Pseudomonadota bacterium | reverse complement strand
GGCTCGGCGTGGGGGCAATCGCCCGCGCCGAAGCAATTCAACGCCACGACAATGCAGGAGGTCGTTCTTGGAGACTTGCCGGGCCGGTGGAGCATGAGGTCGACAATGCTGGTCATCGAACCCGGGGGTGAAATTCCTTTTCACGTTCACAAGGGTCCTGGACTTCGTTACGTCGTTGAGGGCGCGATCACGATAACCTGGAAGGAAGGTAAATCCGAGACGTTCAAAGCCGGATCCACCTACTTTGAAGGCGCGGGCGCGAATCATCCTGCGGGCAACATCTCCGCGAGGAATGACGGTTCCACGCCCTGCCGCGTGGTGATTGTCGAACTGGTCCCTCAAGAATAGGTCCCGCGGCCACTATCAGAATTTTTTTGCGATTGGGGATCAAGCATGTCGACGCCCTGGTGACCGCTACCGGGCCGCAGCGCGGTGCGCGTGATCAAAAGTTAGTCGGATCGACATGAGCCGGAACGTGTCGACGAAAAGCGATTCTGGCGACATTTGGGGTCCGAATGAGGGCTTTGTACAAAGTCGTAAGTTGCTAGCAAACGGTCGTTTGTAGACGTCGTTTATCGACCGCCACGACGGGCCATAGAGGCCGATCCGGTGCTTCGGATAGGCAAGATAGGCTCGCCGCGTTGCGGCCGCCTACAGGCCTTAAAAGCGAAAAGCCCGGATTCTAAGGGCTTTTGGCCGTAAAGACGCGTCGCGCGCGGGGCTGGCTGGACCTCCGCCGAGGGGCATATTGCCCGGCCTCCCGTTTCGTCGATCGATCCTCCCAAGGCCATTGGAGCTTTCGGTAAGCTATCCTTATCGATAGTGAGAAGGCGCGCCGAAAGGTTAAGCCTATGACGGAAGCAAAAGCCATGTTAGCTTCGCTATAGACAATTATTTGCAGGAAACGCAGGCGCGTGAAAGCCGACCGAAGAATCGTCGAAATGCTCGATTGGGGCCGAATCTATGGCCCTCTGGCGCAAGCCGAGGATTCGCTCGCCCGGCTCGACGAGCGGCTGCGCGGCAGCCCGATTCGCGCCGGCTGGATTTCTCGCACGCATTTCTCCGACTCCTGCGCCAGCCTGTGGTTTGACGGCGAGCTGGCGCATCTTGAAGACCTCGTCCTGCACGACGCCCACATGGACATTCGCACGCCGACCGCGGAGCTTGTCCGCGCGGGCCGCGTGCTCGCGGCGCGGCGCCGGATGCTCACCGCCGCGGCAGGCTGGGCGCTGTCGGCGGACGGCCTCCTCGCGCTCCGCAGCGACGGCTTTGGCGCCGACGGCGAGGAAGAGGCGGAAAAGCCGACGGACGGCGACGAGGCGGAAGGGGAGGGGGCTTTCGACGATGACTGCGATCTGGCTCGCGAGGATCCGCTCGCCCGAGAACTGGCGGCGCTTGACGCCGCGCTCGCCAGCACGGATCGCGCGCTTGAACGGCGGCCGGCGATCGATCCCGAAGCGCGCGATCCGCTGGTCTACGATCTCGATTGGGATGAGGACGAGCGGCTCGAGCAATGGCGGCAGGCGGTCGATCTCACCGCCGGCCTGCCGCCGGTGCTGGCGGCGGCTTTGACGGCGGCTCTATGGGACGACATCGAGCCGTTGCAGCACGCCCCCTGGCTTGGGCGCTTGCTCGCCGCCGCCCTTCTGCGTGAACGCGGCAAAACCCGCAGTCATCTTTTGTGCATGAATTCCGGCGCCCGCGCGGTGCCGCGGCTGCGGCACAAACAAGCCGATCCGGTCGCCAAAATCCTGTTCTGGCTGGCGGCGGTTTTGGCCGCCGCCGAACAGGGCCAGAAGGATCATGACCGCTGGCTGCTCGCGCGGGCTTCGCGTGAGGGGAAGTTGCAGGGCAGGCGGGGGAATTCGCATCTGCCACAGGCGTTGGATTTGGCGCTGGCCCGGCCGATCGTCACCGCGGAGCTGCTGGCGCAGGAGCTCAAGGTGTCGGCGCGGGCGGGGCAGAACCTCATCGCGGAACTCGGTCTGCGCGAACTCACCGGGCGGCGGCGCTATCGCGCCTGGGGGATTTTGTGAGCGGGGGGCGGGATAAAAAAAGACCGTCGGCTGTGACGCCAACGGCCCAAGTCTAGGGAGGAAACGCCCAACGAGGGCGATGAGGCCGGCAGGGCTGCGCCTCACACATCTAAATTATGCTGCACTGCACAATTAATCAAAGGATATATTGCAGCGCAGCATTTGACGACCGACTTCGCCGAACCGCCGGCCAACCGCCTGTTCGATTGAAGGCGATTCAGAAATCGGGACAGAACTCTGGGGAGCGTTGATCGGGCACGTGAATCAATGGACGCGCTTTGATTCAAATTTCCAATTGGACGGGGAGTTGGCGCTTTGCGACTCTTCGACATGTCCCCAGCTGACTTGAAGATCGTCACGCGCAAATTCTCGGAAGCCGCGCACATGCGCCGGATCGACCCGACGCGGAACATGGCGCGGTTCTACGAAGTCTCGCTTGAACCCTCGCTATTTGGGACCTGGGCGGTCGTGCGCCGCTGGGGTCGTATCGGCTGTCAGGGCCGAATCCGATTGGAGCTTTGCCACAACGCCGACGACGCCTTCGATTGCGTCAAGCGTCTGATCGCAGCGAAGCGTCGGCGCGGCTATCAAACAGTCGTGTAACTGCGATCGCGCAGGCAGTTGGTTTCTATTGGAGACATTTTTCGCAAACCTCAGTTTTGGCGCTGAATCTAGTAGCGGGTCGTTTTCATCTGCTGTTCGAATGCAAGCGTCCGACGTCGATCATGCCGCCGTCCCGTTCCCGGTCAGCCATTCGCGCAGTTTCGTCCAACGTCTTCGCGACCCATGGCTGCGGACAGCGATGGCGAGCGCCTTGCGCTGTCCGACGATGACGACGAGGCGCTTGCCGCGGGTGACGGCCGTATAGACCAGGTTCCTGGCGAGCATTGTGTAGTGCTGTTTCGCCAGCGTGATCACCACGGCGGGATATTCCGACCCTTGCGACTTGTGAATCGTCGTCGCGTAGGCGGGAACGAGCGCGTCGAGTTCGCCGAACGGATATTCGACCTCGCGCCCGTCGAAGTCGGCGATCAAAACGCCATCGGTCTGGTCGATGCGCCTGACCCGACCAAGATCGCCGTTGAAGACCTCGCGGTCGTAATCGTTTTCGGTCTGCATGACCTTGTCGCCGGGAGCGAAGGCCGAGCCAAAACGCTCGATTTTCTCGCCCATGTTCGGATTGAGGGCGTTCTGGAGATCGGCGTTAAGCGCCCGCGCGCCAAGGGCTCCGCGCTGCATCGGGCACAGCACCTGAACGTCGCGGACCGGATCGAGGCCGAAGCGTCGAGGAATTCTGTCGCGGACGATCTCGACGACTTTCGCGGCGCCATCCCCAGGATCAACCGCCTCGACGAAGAAGAAGTCGGAGTCTTCGCCCGGTTTGGTCCATTCCGGCATCTCGCCGCGATTGATGCGATGCGCATTGACGACGATCCGGCTTTCGGCGGCTTGCCGGAACACCTCGGTCAGCCGCGCGACCGCGACGGCGCCGGAATTGATAACGTCGGCAAGAACCTGTCCGGGACCGACCGAGGGAAGCTGGTCGACGTCGCCGACCAACAGCAAGGCCGCCTTCGAGGGAATGGCCTTCACCAGGGCGAACATCAGCGAGGTGTCGAGCATGCTGGTCTCGTCGACGACGAGAAGATCGCAATCAAGCTGGTTCTCGGCGTTGCGTTTGAACCCGCCAGTCTTGGGATCGGTTTCGAGCAACCGGTGGATGGTCTTGGCTTCGATGCCGGTCTGCTCGGACATTCGCTTGGCGGCGCGGCCGGTCGGCGCCGCGAGCAGGGTCTTCGTGCCCTTGGCAAGGACGATGCGCAGGATGGCGTCGAGCAGCGTCGTTTTGCCGACGCCGGGGCCGCCGGTGACCACGGCCGTCTTTGACCGGAGGACCATCGCGACTGCGGCGCGCTGCGACGCCGCCAACGTCTTGCCGGTCTTTTTCTCGACCCATGGAACAGCCTTGTCAGCGTCTATCGCCGGCCATGGCGGGTCGCCCCGCCCCAACGCGAGCAGGCGTTCGGCGATGCCGCGCTCGGCGAGATACAGCCCCCGCAGGAAGACGCAGGATCGCCCCTCGATCGTGTCCGCCACGACCTCGCCGCCGGCAATCTCATGGGCCAGGGCAGCGTCGACGACGCCGGCGTCGACTTCGAGCAGCGTCGTCGCCAGCTTGAGGAGTTCCTCCGCGGGCAGACCGCAGTGGCCCTCGTCGGTCGCTTCCTGCAATGCGAAGGAGACGCCAGCGCGCACCCTTTGCGGCGCTTCCCGCGTCATGCCGAGTTTCATGGCGATGGCGTCGGCGGTGCGAAACCCGATGCCGCGGATGTCGCGCGCCAGCCGATAAGGATCCTCGGTCATGATTTGGATTGCGTCGTGTCCATAAGTCTTGAAGATCCGGACCGCCCGCGACGTGCCGACTCCGTTGGAGTGTAGGAAGACCATGATGTCGCGGACGGCCTTTTGCTCGGCCCAGCCGGCGGCGATTTTTCCGGCGCGGAACTCGCCTATGCCCGAGACATCCCTCAGCTTTTCGGGGTTTGCCTCGATGATTTCGAACGTCGCCGCGCCGAATACAGCGACGATCCTCTCCGCGAGCTTCGGGCCGATGCCGCGCACCATGCCGGAGCCGAGGTATTTCTCAATCCCCTCGGCCGTTGTCGGCGGCGTGGTCTTGAGGAAATCCGCCTTGAATTGCAGCCCGTGGGTTCGGTCGGTGATCCAGACCCCGACGGCGTGGATGAATTCGCCCGCCGAAATCGACGCGGCGTGGCCGACGACCGGTACAAGGTCGCGCTGCCCCCGCGCCTTCACTTTCAGGACGGCGAAACCGCTGTCCTCATTGTGGAACGTCACCCGCTCGACCAAGCCGACGAGCGTGTCTTTGGGTGGCGTTGCGTCGAGGGAGGGTTTCAACCGAGCAAACCAAAATCGTGGCGACTAGCGATCAGGCTATCACGGTCCGCCGGCCGTCGCTCACATTTGGCTACCTGAGGTGCCCTTGGACTCGCGAGCGGCGCTGGAGACAAGACGACCCTCTGTCGCAGTTCTCGGCTGGCTAGCGACGATCGCTGCCGCGGAGCAGGGCGAAAATGATCATGACCGCTGGGGCCTCGCTCGTGCGGCGCGGGAGGGGAAGCTGTGCCAAAAGATGGGGTATTCGCGTCTGCCGCAGGCGCTGGATTTGGCCTTGGCCCGGCCGATCGTCACCGCGGAGCTGATTGTGCAGGAGCTGGGGGCTGCGCGGGCGGGGCAGAACCTCCTCGCCGAACTCGGTCAGCGGGAGTTGACCGGGCGTCGTGACTATCGCGCCTGGTGGATCTTGTGGGCAGGAAGGCCCAAAAAAAGACCGTCGGCCGCGACGCCATCGGCCCGGTCTAGAGAGGAAACGCCCCAGGAGGGCGATGAGGCCGGCAGGGGCGCGCCTCAGGCAACGAGCTTGTGCTGCGGCGCTTGGCTTCTAAAGTGGCATGCGTCGACGCTGGCTTGTTAACCATTTTCTTGTATAGGAATGGATAAGCGCCATTCGTGGTTTTCGCCCCGAATTTCGTGGGGTTGGCAAGGCTCTTGATATGGCTTATTCAATAAAATTCAATGCGTTAGGTAAAATATTCGCATTAGGCGAGCAAGAGCGATGCGCTTGCGTTACAGCTCAGCCCGCCGTCGCTGAACTCCGGCAAGTCCTTGAACGGTTCACGGACAAGGCGCAGCACCGGGACGCTACTCGCCTTGCCTACGCGAACCTCGGACGTTCAGATCCACGTTCCGCGGACTCCACATCGACCCTTCGAAGGGCGAGGCTGTTGTGACCGACCAGTTCTCGCCGCTCACCATCGATGCTTACGCCAAACAAGCACTGAAAACGGATCAGCGCAGTGATGGCGGGTCGTTGATTTTTCCGCTTTTGGGCCTTTTTGGAGAAACCGGAAGTCTCCTGAGCGAAGTCAAAAAAAAGCAACGCGATCGGACATCATACATTGGATATGCCGCTGCCGTCGTTGAGGAGCTGGGGGACGTTCTTTGGTATCTGACTGTCCTGGCAGCTAGAGGCAATCTGTCTCTGAGCGACATCGCAGCCTACGTCGGTCGCAACGATGCGGACGGCGAAAACGTCGGCAATGCAGGGCTATCGTTTTCACACTTGCAGCCTGCGATCATGCAGCGGTCACAAGAGCCAAGCCAAGCGTTCGAAAAAACACTACTCCAGCTCGCGGGCGAAGTTGGCCTACTGGTGGTCGATCAGCAAGCGGGGCGTCTAACTGACAATCGAGCGGCGTTGACCGGGCGATTGATCGCCGTCATGCGCGCACTTGTTCAGGCCGCAAACGAAACCGGCGTAACGCTCGAGGCGGCGGCTGTAAAAAATCTCGCCAAAACTTTTGATCGGTGGCCCCAAGAACGCGTTTACCCCGCGCCGTTTGACTCGACGGCCGAACCTGCGGAGCAACTTCCTCGCGAACTTTATGTCGATATTTTTGAGCGCAAAGTCCGCGGACAGACTTATGTTTTCTTGCGTTGCAATGAAATCAATATCGGTGACCGATTGACGGACAATGCGATGACAGCCGATGACTATCGGTTTCATGACGTGTTTCACTTCGCATACATCGCAGTCTTGGGCTGGTCTCCGGTTATGCGTTCATTGTTTCGTCTGAAACGCAAAAGCGATCCCAAAATTGATGAAGCGCAAGATGGCGCGCGTGCGGCATTGATCGAAGAAGGCGTCACGACTTGGATATTTGGTCAGGCGGTTGAGCTTGGCTTTTTCGCTAACATGACGCACGGCAACTTACCGTTCGATCTGCTGAAATCCGTGCGGCAATTTGTGGCGGGCTATGAAGCGGAAGAGTGCGCTCTTTGGATATGGGAGGAAGCAATCTTGCAAGGTTATGCGGCCTTCCGCTTCTTGCAACAGCACCGCCGCGGGCGCCTTCACATCGACATGACGAACCACCGTCTGGATATAGAGAAATTAACTTGAAAACACCGAAATCCTTCACTGCTGCTCTTTCAAAGATGCATTTCCCGTCGGTCTTCAATCCGTATGACGACCGCTGTCCTGTTCATGACAGTGCGGATGCAGCGCATTTGCGCAGGCGTAACCTGGAGCGCTTTTTTGAGGCGGCGCTCGAAGCGCACATAGATACGATCTGGATCGCCCGCGACCTTGGTTATCGCGGCGGACGTCGGACCGGCATCCCTCTTACAGATGAGATTCACCTCGATAAGGCAGGCGCCCTTCTCGGCGGGGTCGCATTTGATCGCGCCACACGAGGCCCAATCGTCGCCGAACGCACGGCAGCAATCGTTTGGAGCGTCTTAGCCCGAATTGGCGAGCCGGCGATCCTTTGGAATATCTTCCCCTTACATCCTCACGAACCAGGAGATATGTTCTCAAACCGCTGTCACACGCGTGCCGAAAGGGAAGCTACGTGGCCGCTCCTCACTGCGCTGATCGCGATGATGCGGCCTCGACGGATCGTCGCGATCGGCCGTGACGCGGGAATGGCGCTCGCCGGGATCGATATTCCGATTCATTTAGTCCGGCATCCAAGTTACGGCGGACAAGCCGAATTCATTGCGGGCGTCAATGAAATATATGGCGTCGCTCGTGGCGGCCGTTACGAGGCGGAGACCATTGAACTGCCGCTCGCCGGCGCTCCCATTACGACCGGACTTGTCCCAGCTTGATCGAACTTGGCGATCATCGCGTCGATATCTGAACGCGGCGATTTGCCTGGCTTATCAATTTCGGCATGAGTGGAGATTACCGTAAGCGCCCCTGTCGAGACGCCGGCTTCGCTCGCAACAAATGACATCAGTCTACCGAGG
>JAJXZC010000308.1 GCA_021780275.1 Pseudomonadota bacterium | reverse complement strand
TGAGAGGTTCATGAAGAGGTCGCCGCGGTAATGCGTCGAATCCGCCTCGATGGCGAGCGAATTCGTCTGCGCCACGACACGGCGCTGAAATGCGACCAGCGCAAGCGTGATGAGAATGGCCGCAACGGTTACCGCAATGCCGACGCCTGAATTCTCGACCGGCTCCGGCGTGAGGAAGCGCGTAACGGCCTCCACGACGATGTAACCCGCCGAAGCAAAAATGAAGATCGACTGGCCAAGGCCCGCCAACGCCTCGGCCTTGCCATGGCCGAAGCGATGCTCGTCATCGGCAGGCGTCAGCGAGTGGCCGACGGCGACGAGGTTGAGCAGCGAGGCCGCGCCGTCGAGCAGCGAGTCCATCAGTGTGCCGAGCATCGCGACGGAGCCGGTAAGATAGAAGGCGATGCCCTTGATGATGATGAGCGTGACGGCGACCACCACGGCGGCATAGGTCGCGCGCCGCATCAGCTGTCCATTCTTTTCGCTGCGCGAGATATGGGCCGTCATGGAAAAAGCTTCATCGTTTGCCAGCCGCCTTCGGGCTGGGGGCGCTCGAAGACGAGCCGGTCGTGCAGGCGGAAAGGACGATCGCGCCAGAACTCGATTCTCACCGGCGCGATGCGGAAGCCCGACCAATGCTCCGGGCGAGGCACCTTGCCAAGACCGAATTTTGTCGCATAGCGGGCAACTTCCTTTTCAAGCTCGAAGCGCGTCTCAAGCGGGCGCGACTGGCGCGAGGCCCAGGCGCCGATCTGGCTTTCGCGATGGCGGGAGGCGAAATAGACATCCGCCTCCTCCGGCGTCACCGGGCTCACATGTCCGCGCACGCGAACCTGACGGCGCAGACTCTTCCAGTGAAAACAAAGCGCGGCGCGGGGATTTTCCGCAAGCTCCTGCCCCTTGGCGCTGCCCAGATTCGTATAGAAGACGAAGCCGCGTTCATCCGCGTCCTTGAGCAGGACCATGCGCACGTCCGGGAAGCCCGAGGCGTCTGCCGTGGCCAGCGCCACGCCATTCGGATCGTTGATCTCCGTTTCCTTCGCCTTGCCCAGCCATTCGTTGAACAGCCGGAAGGGATCGCCGACCGCCGCCCAATGGGCGGGGTCGTCACTTTCTGGATTTTCTGGCTGGTCGCTCACTTCATGACTCCGGTACGCAAGAGGGCGTAAATCTGGCGGTTCCTCTATGGTCTCGCCATATTTCCTGCCACAATTGATGTCTTATATAGTCCCCCATAGGGGTTTGTCCCGCCCGGCCATTCAGGGGGGCCGTGGCGGACGCAGAAACAGGACTAGAATGAAATGAAAGTTTTCAAAGGTTTGGCAATTGGCGCCCTCGCATTCTCGCTGGTCGCCTGCCAGCAGGGCGCTGGCCCCAAGCAGAATATCGGCACTGTGGGCGGCGCCGTCCTGGGCGGCCTCGCTGGCTCGACCGTCGGCGGCGGTTCGGGCCGTCTCTGGGCGACCGGCGCCGGTGTGTTGCTCGGTGCTCTCGTCGGCAGCGAGATCGGCAAGTCGCTCGACCGCGCCGACCAGCAGTATATGGCCGACCGTACCCAGTATGCGCTGGAAAGCGCTCCCTCGGGTCAGGCCGTCGAATGGCGCAATCCCGATTCGGGTCACTACGGCACGGTGACGCCGCAGAAGGCCTATCAGGACAATGGTTCCTACTGCCGCGAATACACCCAGACCGTGAATGTCGGCGGCAAGAGCGAGCGCGCCTATGGCACGGCCTGCCGTCAGCCGGACGGCTCCTGGCAGATCGTTAACCAGTAAGCGGACATGGGGGGCATGGCATCGGTCGTCCGGGCTAGGCCCGCCACCTTTCTGCTCGGCCTCGTAGCGGCTGCGTTCCTCTGGGGCGCAGCCGTTGCCATGGCAGAACCCGTCCAGTCGCTCAAGCAGCCAGCCCCCCTGCCGCCGCCCAGCGAGCGATTCCTCAAGGGCGTAGCGGCTTACGATTCGGGCGATTTCAAACAGGCGTTCGAGATATGGCTGCCGCTCGCTCAGGGTGGCGACCTCGCGGCCATGCGCAATGTCGGGCTGTTGCTCCGCACCGGTCAGGGTACGGATCGCGACCCGGAGCGCGCCCTCTGGTTCTATGAGGAGGCAGGCAGCAAGGGCTTCGGCCTCGCCCAGCTCAATGCCGCCTTCATGCATCTGAAGGGCGACGGCATCCCCAAGAATCTTGAGGCTGCGGCCTTCTGGTTCCATGCCGCCGCCGTTTCCGGCAGTCCCATCGCGCAATACAACCTCGCCGTCATGTATGAGCGCGGCGAGGGTGTGGAAAAGGATCTGCCCAAGGCGCTCGGCTGGTATGCGCTGGCTTCCCGCTCCGGCAGCGAGCTTGCCCTCGACCGTCTGGCCATTCTGGTGCCGAGCATCGCGGGCCCGAAGCCGCCAAAGCCCTCCGATGCCGCGGCGCAGCAGGTCGCGCCCTCGCCACCGCTGCCCGACTTCGAACTGCGCGGCACAGACAGCCAGTAGCCTGCCTCTCCCGCAAAAACAGCACGGTTAACGGATTCGTATCGGCACAGGCCCTATAATTCGGCTTTCGGCCTGCCGGAGTTAATTTTGCGCGACCCTTACGAAATCCTTGGCCTAACGCCAGCGGCTGGTTCGGCGGAGATCAAATCCGCCTATCGGCGGCTTGCGAAGCGCCTGCATCCAGACGCACAAATCAACCCGGCAGAGGGCCATGCGGCGGGCGCAGAGGCGCAGACGCGTTTTCAGGAAGTGACCGCCGCCTACAATCTTCTGAAGGATGCGTCCGCACGCGCACGCTTCGACGCAGAACGCCATCGCCGGACGAGACCTCAGGCGCGTCCCGCACCCGCCGCCAAAGGCGCGCCTTTCGAGGAAGCGACCGCTTCCGGTTCGGCCCGCAAGACGACCGAGCATATTTTCGAGGCGACCTTCAACGCCGGCCCCGAAAAGCATTCCGAAACTCCCTTCTCTGAACTCTTTCAGGGCCTGCGCGGCGCGGGCAAGCGCGTCTTCCGCGCGCGCGGCCAGGATCAGACCTATCGCCTTCCCGTCTCCTTTCTCGAAGCCGCCTGCGGCGGCAAGAAGCGCATCGCGCTTGGCGGCGGCAAGGTTCTCGATGTCCGCATTCCGGCCGGTGTCGACGAGGGCCGCCAGATTCGCCTGCGCGGTCAGGGCGGCGAAGGCCATGGCGGCGCCGAGCCGGGCGACGCGCTGATCGAAGTTTCGATAGAACCGCACCCGCATTTCCGCCGCGAGGGGCTCGACATTCATCTGGCCCTGCCTGTGACGCTGCCCGAGGCCGTGCTGGGCACGAAGGTCGATGTGCCCACGATCTCAGGCCCGGTGAACCTCACGATCCCCAAAGGCGCCAATACGGGCACGCGGCTCCGGCTCAAGGGCCGGGGCATAACGCCCGAAGGCGGGGCCGCGCCCGGCGATCAGTATGTGACACTGGAACTCGTCCTGCCCGATGTTCAGGACGATGAGCTCCGCGACTTCGCGGCGAGCTGGGCGGCAGGGCTTTCGCACGACCCGCGGCGAAACTTCTGACAACCAATCAGGGCAAGTGCTTGAAGCAACGGCAAAATCTGACGTGCCGTCATCCTCGCTCCCGGCTTTTTGGTGGACCGGATCGGGCTATTGTGTAGGATGCGCGCGAATTCGAAGGCGAGCCAAAGAGACGAGGAAGCGATGAGCGAAGCCATCACAAGCACCCATTCCGGCGCCAAGGGCGGCCTGATGGCCGGCAAGCGCGGCCTCATCATGGGTGTCGCGAATAATCGCTCGATCGCCTGGGGCATTGCCAAGGCCTGCGCCGATCAGGGCGCCGAGATCGCCTTCACCTATCAGGGCGAAGCACTGCAAAAGCGCGTCGTGCCGCTGGCGGAATCGGTCGGCTCGAAGCACATCCTGCCCTGCGACGTGACCGACGCGGCCAGCATGGACTCGGTGTTTGAAACGCTGAAGAAGGATTGGGGCAAGATCGACTTCTTCGTCCATGCCATCGCCTATTCGAACAAGGACGAACTCGACGGCCGCTATGTCGACACCTCGCTCGACAACTTCACGGCCAGCATGGCGATCTCCTGCTACTCCTTCGTAGCGCTCTGCCAGCGCGCGGAAAAGCTGATGACCGACGGCGGCTCCATCGTGACGCTGACCTATTACGGCTCCGAGAAGGTGATCCCGCATTACAACATCATGGGCGTCGCCAAAGCGGCGCTCGAAGCGAGCGTGCGCTATCTCGCCGTCGATCTCGGCCGCAACAATATCCGCGTCAATGCCGTCTCGGCTGGCCCGATCAAGACGCTTGCCGCCTCGGGCATCGGCGACTTCCGCTACATCCTCAAGTGGAACGAGCTGAACTCGCCCTTGAAGCGCACGGTCACGATCGAGGAAGTGGGCAACACCTCGCTTTATCTTCTCTCCGATCTCGGCTCGGGCGTCACCGGCGAAGTGCATCACGTCGATGCCGGCTATCACGTTGTCGGCATGAAAGCCGAAGACGCGCCCGACATCAGCATCGTCTGAACCCCATGTCCTACAACACCTTCGGCACACTCTTCCGCGTCACGACCTGGGGCGAAAGCCATGGGCCCGCGCTCGGCTGCGTGGTCGATGGAACGCCGCCGCGCATTCCGCTGAAGGCCGAGGACATTCAGGTCTATCTCGACAAACGCAAGCCCGGCCAGTCGCGCTTCACCACGCAGCGCCGTGAGCCGGACGAGGTGAAGATCCTCTCCGGCACTTTCGTCTCCGACGATACGGGCGAGGAAGTGACGACGGGCACGCCGATCTCGCTGATGATCGAGAATGTCGATCAGCGCTCGAAAGACTACGGCGACATCGCGCAGAAGTTCCGCCCGGGCCATGCCGACTACACCTACATGGCGAAATATGGCATCCGCGACTATCGCGGCGGCGGGCGCTCCTCTGCGCGCGAGACTGCGGCGCGCGTTGCAGCCGGCGCCATCGCGCGGAAGATTCTTTCGGGCGTCACCATTCGCGGCGCGCTCGTGCAGATAGGCCCGCACAAGATCGACCGTGCCAACTGGAACTGGGACGAGACGGAGAAGAATTCGTTCTGGTGCCCGGACAGCAAGGCCGCGGCGCTCTGGGAAGATTATCTCGACGGCGTGCGCAAGGCGGGCTCGTCCTGCGGCGCCGTGATCGAACTCGTGGCCTCTGGCGTTCCCGCCGGATGGGGCGCGCCGATCTATGGCAAGCTCGATTCCGACATCTCGGCGGCGCTGATGAGCATCAACGCGGTCAAGGGTGTCGAGATCGGCGAGGGCTTCGGCGCCGCCGCGCTGACCGGCGAAGAAAATGCCGATGAAATCCGCATCGGCAATGAAGGGCCCTATTTCACTTCGAACCATGCGGGCGGCATTCTGGGCGGCATTTCGTCAGGCCAGGATATCGTCGCGCGTTTCGCCGTGAAGCCGACCTCCTCGATCCTCACGCCACGCAAGACGATTACGGTGACGGACGAGGAAACGGAGATCATGACCAAGGGCCGCCATGACCCTTGCGTCGGCATCCGCGCCGTACCGGTGGGCGAAGCCATGCTCGCCTGTGTGCTCGCCGATCATTTCCTGCGCCATCGCGGGCAGATCGGCTGAGGCCTACTTCTAGAGACGGATAGGATCGAAGCTGTCCATCCGCGCCATCGCCCAGTTCGCGCGATAGAACTCACTGGCCGATGTGCCGGCGATCAGCTCGCGCGGCTTGGCGAAATAGTGAATCTGCGAGAACAGCTTGATCTCCGTCGAACCGGTGCGCCGCGCGAGATGATGCGGGCCCAGTTGATCGGGATGGTCGAGCCCCGCCGAGGCAAGGATCTCCGCCAGCGCCTTCATCGTATGACGGTGATAATTGAAAACCCTCGTCGCCTTGTCTGGAACGACAAGCGCGAGCTGCCGCAGATGGTCTTGCGTCGCAACCCCGGTTGGGCATCGATTGGTATGGCAACTCTGCGACTGGATGCAGCCAACCGCGAACATGAAAGCGCGCGCCGCATTGACCCAGTCGGCACCGATGGCCAGAGTGCTCGCAATGTCGAAGGCGCTGACAATCTTTCCGGCAGCACCGATCTTGATCCGGTCACGAAGTCCCGTGCCGACCAGCGCGTTGTGAACGAAAAGCAGTCCATCGCGCATCGGGACGCCAATATGATCGGTAAACTCCACTGGCGCAGCGCCCGTGCCGCCCTCCGCACCGTCGACGACGATGAAATCCGGCAGGATGTCCGTTTCGAGCATCGCCTTGACGAGCCCCATGAACTCCCATGGGTGGCCGAGACAGAGCTTGAAGCCGACGGGTTTTCCGCCCGAAAGCTCCCGCAGCCGAGCAATGAAATGCATCATCTCGATGGGCGTACCAAAAGCCGAATGTCGCGCGGGAGAGATACATTCCTCGCCCGTCTCGACACCGCGCGTCAACGCGATTTCAGCCGACACCTTGCCCTTGGGAAGGATGCCGCCATGGCCGGGCTTCGCGCCCTGACTCAGCTTGATCTCGATCATCTTCACTTGCGGCGTCGTGGCCTGGGCAGCGAATTTCTCCGGATCGAAATGCCCATCCTTGGTGCGGCAACCAAAATAGCCGCTGCCGATTTCCCAGATGAGGTCGCCGCCAAATTCACGGTGGTAAGGGCTGATGCTCCCCTCGCCCGTGTCGTGCGCGAAACCGCCCTCCTTCGCGCCCTTGTTCAGGGCACGGATCGCATTGGCGCTCAAGGCGCCGAAGCTCATCGCGGAAATATTGAAGACGGACGCCGAATAGGGCTGCGCGCATTGCGGCCCGCCGATCTCGATGCGGAAGCTCGACGGATCGACATTCAATGCCGGCTGCGCCGAATGCCCGATGAATTCATAACCGTCGCCATAAACGTCGAGCAGTGTTCCGAACGGCTTTTCGCTTACAACATTTTTTGCACGTTGATAGACGAGGGAGCGCTGCGCGCGCGAATAGGGAAGCTTTTCGTCATCGCCCTCAAGGAGATATTGCCTTATCTCAGGCCTGATCTCCTCGACGAGATAGCGGATATTGCCAATGACGGGATAGTTGCGGCGGACCGCATGCCGCGCCTGAGCGATATCGACAATGCCGAGAAACGAAAGGAGCCCCGCTCCAAGCGTAACGATCCAGAGCCCATTCACCGTCGCGACGAAGGGCAATGTCAACAACATCGCTGCCACGCAAAGAGCAAAGACGATATATCGCGCAAAGAGGCTGGCCATCAGTCCACAACCTTCCGGAAGACCATGACCTTCGACAGAAAGGCCGGTGTTGAACCATCGAAGGCGAGCCCCGCGCGCGCGAAAAGCGCTGCGAAATCTTCGGCCAGATAGGAGCCGAAATAGGGCTCGTGAAAGCCAATTGGGAAGAATTCGAGCAGCCCGTCATAGTCGGGCCTGTCGCCGGTCTGCAATGCATCGACAATGACGGCGATGCCACCCGGCTTCAGCACACGGGCGATCTCAGCTGCCACGATCTTGCGAACCTTGGGTGGCAGTTCGTGAAAGAGATAGATGCAGGTCACCGCATCCTGCGACGCGTCGGCCACCGGCATATTTTCCGCATTGGCCTCGATGATCTCAATAGAGCGCCGCCGCTTCAGCCGCTTGCGCGCCTCTGCGACATAAGCGGGCGACAGTTCGAGCCCCTCCGCATTGAGGCGCGGATAGTTCGCCGTCACCTCGCCGAGGAAACGTCCCGTGCCGCAGGCTACATCGAGGAGGTGCAGCTTGCGCTGGTCGCGTCCTTTGAAGGCTTGAGCGAGCGGCACCAGCGCCTGACGGCGCATCGTGTCCGCCGTGCCGGTGAACAGCACTTCGACCTGCGTGTCGTAGAGCTTCGCGGATTCGTCCGAGAACCAACCGCCGGTCTGA
>JAJXZC010000472.1 GCA_021780275.1 Pseudomonadota bacterium | reverse complement strand
TACCGCATCGGTGCCCTTTTCCTCACCCACGCGAATGCGCTCGACCCAAACATCGGGACTGCCGATCTGCGCCGCGATATTGGCAAGCACCGCCCGGTCGATCCGATCGGGTGCATGGCGCAGCAACCAGAGGCCGAGAAGCCCGCCGGCCGCGAGACCGACGAAATGCGCCTTGTCGATGTCCAGCGCATCGAGGATCGCCAGCGCGTCCTTGCCAAGCTGGTCGATCGTATAAGGTCCTTCGCTGACCCGGCTGCCGCCATGGCCCCGCGCGTCGAAGCGCACCAGCCGGAAATGCGGCGCCAGCGCCGCGATCTGCCGATCGAAGGCATGAAGATTGGTTCCGAGCGAATGCGCCAGCAAGATCGCCGGAGCATTCGCCGCGCCTTCGACGACGACATTGAAAGCGTCACCATCAATGATGGTCTCGGTCATTGCCGCTCACTCCCGCATGCGCCGCGTCAGGCCTAACATTCGCGGGCGCGTAGAGACTAGACTAGCTCGCTGGTTGAACGCCGCAAGAGACCGCGATGCCGAATGTCCGAAAGCCGGTGCGGAAAATTTTCACAGGCCGGTCTGGCTGGATCGCCGAAGCGCGCATGGAACGTCATAAATATTATAATAAAATCAATATGTTGCGGAACAGTAGCGGCGGCGCTTATGCCTTCGGGACCTTGTCGAGATCGTCCAGCCATATTCGCGCATTGCCGTCGGAAGGCGCGCGCCAATCGCTGCGCGGTGACAGCGAGCCACCGGCGACGACCTTCGGTCCATTCGGCAGCGCCGAGCGTTTGAATTGGCTGAAGCCGAAAAAACGCCGCACGAAAACGTCGAGCCAATGGCGGATTTGGCCGATGTCATAGGCGTGCCGCCGGTCTTGCGGGAAATCCTGCGGCCATTCGCCCTTCGCGGCATCGGCCCAAGCGGCCTCGGCCAGGAAAGCGATCTTCGCCGGCCGGAAGCCATGACGCAGGACGTAGAAAAGATTGAAATCCTGCAGCTCGTAAGGGCCGATCACCGCCTCCGTGCTTTGCACAGCACCGCCGGCGCCGGCCGGCACAAGCTCCGGCGTGATCTCAGTCTGCAAAACGGCATCGAGGGTCGCGAGAACCTCGGGGGCGAATTGTTGGGTCACAATGCACCACCGGATGAGATATTGGATCAGCGTTTTGGGGACGCCGGCATTGATCGCGTAATGGGACATCTGGTCGCCGACGCCATAGGTGGCCCAGCCCAACGCCAATTCCGAGAGATCGCCGGTGCCGAGCACCAGGCCGCCATGCAGATTGGCGAGACGGAACAGATAGTCCGTGCGCAGGCCGGCCTGGACATTTTCGAAGGTCACGTCGAAGACGTTTTTGCCGGCGCTATAGGGGTGGCCGATGTTGGTCAACATCAGTCGCGCGGTTTCGCTGATGTCGAGCTCCTTGCCGGTGACGCCGAGCGCTTTCATCAACGCAAAGGCATTGCTTTTGGTCGCCTCGCTTGTCGCCAGGCCCGGCATGGTGAACGCGAGAATATTGCTGCGCGGCTTGCCGAGACGGTCCATCGCCTTGGCGGCGACGATCAACGCATGGGTCGAATCGAGGCCGCCAGAAATGCCGATGACGACCTTGTCAATCTTCGTGGCCGCAAGGCGCTGCTCAAGCGCGCTGACCTGGATGTTATAGGCCTCGTAGCAATCCTGTGCCAGGCGCGCGCGATCGGCGGGAACGAAAGGAAAGCGCGCGATCATGCGCTCAAAGCCGATATTGCCCTTGGGCGGCGCGAGACGAAAAGGGACGCGCCGAAAATCCTCGCTCTCGACGCCCGTGGCGCGGCGATTGTCGTCGAACGAACCCTGCCGCAATCGCTCTTGCGCCAGCCGTTCGAGATCGATGTCGGCGAGGGCGAACTGCGCGGCATCGGCGAAGCGCGGCGATTCGGCAAGGATCGCGCCATTCTCGGCGATGATCGTCTGACCGTCCCAGGCGAGGTCGGTCGTTGATTCGCCCTTGCCGGCCGCCGAATAAAGATAGGCTGCAAAACACCGCTCGGATTGCGATTGGACGAGCAACCGCCGCGTTTCGGCCTTGCCGATCGTAATGTTGCTCGCCGAAAGGTTGGCGAGCACGGTGGCGCCGGCGAGCGCGGCAAGCGAGGACGGCGGCACGGGCACCCAAAGATCCTCGCAGATCTCCGCATGCACGACGAGGCCGGCGATATCGTCCGCGACGAAGAGAAGATCGGGCCCGAACGGCGCGCTGTGGCGGCCGATCGTGATCTCGCCACCATCCGTCGCCGCGCCGGAGGCGAAATGGCGACGCTCGTAGAACTCGCGATAATTCGGCAGATGAACCTTCGGCACGACACCGAGCAGCCGGCCGCGGTGAATCGCCAGCGCGCAATTATAGAGCCGCCCCGCCTGGCGCAGCGGTGCGCCGACGAGGATGAGCGGCATCAGATCGATGGAGGCCGTGACGAGCCGATCGACGCCGCGCACGACGGCTTCATGCAGTGCGTCTTGCAGCAAGAGATCGTCGATCGCATAGCCCGACAAAGCGAGTTCGGGAAAGACCGCGAGCGCGGCTGACTTTGCATCGACCTCGGCGAGGAGAGCGAGGATCGTCTCGGCGTTTGCGGCGGGGTCGGCGAGATGACACACGCTCGTACATGCCGCAACGCGTGCGAAGCCTTGGCCATAGATCGATCGAAAGTCCATCTGCGTCATGGGTCTCATGCGAGGGCGCGGGCGAAATTTATCCGGCAAGAATAGAACATTCTCGCACGGGAACCATTCCTATTTAAATGCGTTGCTTCGAGTTCGCGTAAACGGCGTTAATTGTCACCGTGTTTTCGCGCACAGTAGCTATGAAGAATTCATCTAGCGTTCAGACCGTCGGATGCAGCCTCAAAACTATGCGGCTGCATCCGTCTTATCAAATCTGACTGGCCAAATTCCCGTTTGATCGGCCAAATTTGATTGCGAATTCAATCGCACTTGACGCAACGAGATAGTCTGCCGGCGACTTTCACGGCCGCTTGATGACATTCTAGGTTAGAGGAGACCGAGGTGCGTTTACTTCTTTCAAGTCTGACGGCGACGGCTTTGGCCGCGAGTGCAATGGTTCCGGTTGCACAGGCTGCGCCGGTCACCGGCCAGTCTGCTGTTGAACGCTCAGCCGACGGCCTCGCTGCCATCGAGAAGACGCAGTACTTCTGGGGCGGCTACAATTATTGCTGGTATCCCGACGGCTGGCACGGCCCGGGCTGGTATTGGTGCGGCTATGCGTGGCGCAGCGGCTTTGGCTGGGGCGGCGGTTATGGCTGGCACGGCTGGCATGGCGGTGGCTGGCATGGCGGCGGCTGGCATGGCGGTGGTTGGCATGGCGGCGGCTGGCATGGCGGCGGCTGGCATGGCGGCGGTTGGCATGGCGGCGGCTTCCACGGCGGCGGCTGGCATGGCGGTGGTGGCTGGCATGGCGGTGGCTTCCATGGCGGTGGCTTCCACGGCGGCGGCTTCCACGGCGGCGGCTTCCACGGCGGCGGCCACGGCGGCGGCCACGGCGGTCATCACTGATCGAGCCTCGAAACGACGAAATCGGCGGCTTCGGCCGCCGATTTTTTTGGTCCTGTGGCTTTTACGGCTCAACCGCGACGTCAAAAATTCGTTAACTATTTGAGCGTGGAATTAACCATTACGGCGGCTGGATGACGGCCGATTCGCCAGCCTTCCAAAGGAGGGTTCACAGGATGGCAGGACAGGGCGACAGCGGTCAGGCGCAAGTCTCAAGCGCATTTGCGAAACAATTGTCGGGCTACGGCCTGACGACGGCCGAAATCCTCTATCGCATGCCAGACCATCCGCTGGTTCTGCAAAGTTTCCTCTGGCAGGATTACGATCTCGCGCCGGAATTTCCGACGCTGATGAAATTCCTGACCTTTTGGCGGGAGAAGCTCGATGGCCCGCTTTACAGCGTGCGCATCGGCCATTCGACGCTGATCAAGCCAGCCGAAATTCGCAGCTTCGGGCCGGAATTCCGCCTCCACTGATCGGGTCAGGCCACCGAGCGGGTCGAGGATAGCCGCAGGTTTTGCGCGGCTTCATCGGCTAGCCGCAAGCCAATCTCGGCCGCCGTCATCGGCCGGGCGAACAAGAAGCCCTGCAACTCGTCGCAGCCGATCGAGCGCAGGAAGCGCGCCTGCTCCTCCGTCTCGATGCCTTCGGCGGTCACGACGAGGCCGAGCGAGCGGCCGAGATCGACGATCGAGCGCACGATGATCGCGCTCTCGCCCGAGAACTCCATTGATTCGAGGAAGGACCGGTCGATCTTGATCTTATCGAAGGCGAAGCGGCGCAAATAGATCAGGCTCGAATAGCCAGTGCCGAAATCGTCGAGCACCATATGGACCCCAAGCGCCCGCAGATCGATCATCGAATGTTCGGCGAGGTCGGCGTCGGCAATGATCACACCTTCGGTCAGTTCAAGCTCGACGCGCTGCGCTTCGATGCCGGTCTCGGCGAGGATGCGATTGACGGAGGCGACGAAATCCTTCTGGCGAAACTGGATCGGCGAGACATTGATGGCGACTTTCACACCCGGCCAGCGGCTGGCGTCGGCACAGGCGCGGCGCAGGGCCCATTCGCCGAGCAGGACGATAAGGCCGCGCTCTTCCGCCAGAGGGATGAAACTGTCGGCGGAGAGAAGGCCGTAGGTCTTGTGTTGCCAGCGCGCCAAGGCCTCGACGCAGACGATCTTGCCATCCGTCGCCCCGACAATCGGCTGATAGAAAAGTTCAAGCTCGTTGTTTTCGATCGCCGCGCGCAATTCATCTTCCGCGCTCTGGCGCAGCCGCAATTCCTCGCCCATTTTGGCTTCGAAAAAAGCGAAGCGGTTGCGGCCCGCTTGTTTTGAACGATAGAGGGCGAGATCGGCGAGCCGCATCAGCTCCTGGCGGTCGGTTGCATTCTGCGGGCAGAGCGAGATGCCGATCGAAACGCCGATGAAAATCTGCTGGCCGCGGATTTCGAACGGCATGCTCATGGCGTCGAGGATGCGCTGCGCGAGCCGGGCGCAGTCGCGCGGCTCGGTGACATCGGCCTGTATCAAAGCGAATTCGTCGCCGCCTAATCTGGCAAAATGATCGCAGGCGCGCAGCACCTGGGCGAGCCGCCGCGTCACTGCGACGATCAGTTTGTCGCCGACGTCATGGCCGAATGTGTCGTTCGCCTGCTTGAAGTGATCGAGATCGAGATAGAAAAGCGCGAACTGATGGCGGCCGCGTTTGCAACGGGCGGCTTCCGCATCGACCAGCTCGTTGAACAGAAAGCGATTGGGCAAGCCCGAGAGCACGTCGCGCCCGGCGACCTTGCGGGCCCGCGCCTCGCTGCTGCGCAGCCCGTCGAGCACGCGATAGGCCATCCAGCCCATGACGAAGCGGACGACGACGATGCCCAAGATCAACCAAACGTTCGCCGCGAAGGCGGCGGTCAGAAAGGCGAGCGAAAAAAACGAGGCGTGGGTGGTGAGGAGCTGGACGCCAAGGCGGATGCCGAGGATCAGCATCAGCATCAGCGTCACGAAATTGGCGAGGACCCAGAGCTGGAGGGCCGGCAGATCGAGTTCGCCGATCGTCACCTTCAGCTTAGTCAAAAAACCGGAAGGCATCCTAATTCCAAACGGCATGATCCGGCCCCGCTCCGGCAACGCTGCGTCGAGAACAATCGGCGCAGCTCTGGCGATGTCAGCACACGAGCCTACTCCGGGGGGGGTTAACTTAGTCTTGGAGATTGCACAGATTTCCAAAACGCCTTTCGTCCCCACGACTCACGCGTGCTCCGGTCGCTTTTGAATCAAATAAGCTGCAGCCCCTTGAAACTGGCAAAGCCCTCCCGCGCGATGATCAAATGATCATGTACGGCGACGTTCAGGGATTTGCCGAGCGATACGATCTGCCGGGTCAATTGAATGTCGGCCTGCGACGGCGACGGATCACCCGAGGGGTGATTGTGGACCAGTCCTCGATCACTGTTCATCTAATTGAATAAGAAAGAATTTCTGACTCCATCGATATTCGTAGGGGGCGGCAATTGGGAGCAGTAAGCAATGAGGCAACGTGATCATCATCTCTCTTCACGCTCATTCACTTCGACGCGTCGCGAAGCACGACACGCCACCAGGTTCTTTCTATCCCAATCGTCAAGCTCGTCGATAGGGTAGAGAACGGCCTTGCCGATTTTCACGAAGGGCGGGCCAACGCGCATCGCGCGCCAGTTTCGCAAAGTGCCGATGCTAATCTCGCCGCGATACCGTTCCGAGACTTCCTCGGCAGTCAGGAATCGATTTTCAACCATGCATTCCTCCACGCTTCTCGCCGTTCAAGGCCGGCGAGAAAGCCAATCGGTCACGCGATGGGATGAGTGGCGGAGCCTCGATGGCTACTTGTCGGCTGAAGCACGCCCAAGAAACCATGGGTCTGGTCACTCATTTTCGCTCACGGGCAAGAGTTGCGTGGAGAGGTCAGGTTGGAAAAGAGGGAATCGATCAGAGTGGGAGAGCCGGAGGCCTGGGGATAGAAATCGGACCATCACTCCGGCGACGGAGAACCCCCACATGACATATCCATTCCTATCGTAGACGCGCGAGGCCTCGCGCGGATCCTCCACTGCGCTCACAAAGAGGAAACACCCGTCCGGCCCCATCATCAGGGTCGGGCCCTTGAATACAGCCGACAGCGTGTCTCGGCGGGCGGCGCCGTCGAGCGGAAATTTCCCGGAAAGGACGACAATCCCTGTGTCCAGGCGTCGAGCGTTCGGCAGCAGTTGTCTCCGTACGTCTCCACTTAGCCGAGCATATAGCCGACATCTGAAGCGACAGTTGGATAAGCGAACATTGTGGTCTTGAGATCGTCGGTCGTGAGCCCGTGTCTGATCGCGAGTGCGAACAGGTTGATAACTTCGTCCGCGTTCGGGCCGACAAGATGGGCTCCGAGGACCTGCCCCGAGTCTTGCTCGATAAGCACTTTGTGCCCATAGATGTGCTCGTTGAGGCGCCGCGCGGTAAACCAATCGGGCGTCGACGCCGCGTTGACACGGAACCGAAGAGCTCCCTGGCGAGCCTGCGTCTCATTCAGGCCGACGGAGGCTATCGGCGGCACGGTGAACGCAACGCTCGGGACACCGCGATAATCTGGGCGGTGACGTGGACCTTCGAGCAGGTTGGCGGCGACGACTTTCGCGTCATGGCTCGATACCGGCGTTAGAGGCAGGCCGGCCCCCGCCGCATCGCCGGCGGCGTAGACGCGCGGGTTGGACGTGCTCTGAAGGTACTCGTTGAGCCGAAGGCGCCCACGCTCGACGGCGACCTCGCCTGCTACGAGGTTCAGCGCTTCGAGATCGGGGACGCGACCTGCGGCGTGAACCACAAGATCGGCTACGGCCGCCAAATCGCGTGCATCCCGCGCTTTCGCGCGCACGACGAGGTTATCGGCGCTTCGTTCCACTTTCGTTACGGTGGCGTCAGTATGAATGGATATTCCGAGTTCTCGAAAGCGCGGTATCAGCCAGCCGACCAGATCCGCATCGAAGTGTGGCAGGAGCCGAGGTCCGCGCTGGACGATTGTCACCTCTGCACCCGCACGAGCAGCAAGATGGGAAAACTCCGCGGCTATATAGCCGCCGCCAATCAATACGATGCGCCGAGGAAGCTCGGTCAGTTCCATGAAACTATCGCTGGTCGTGACCAGTTCCTCGCCTGGGATGCCGAGCGGCACTGGACACGCACCAGCCGCGATCAGCACATGGCGCGCCTTCAACTCTTCGCCGTCGACCGCGATCGTCTCCGGGGTGATGAACCGGGCGAGGCCGTGGAAGACGTCAACGCCGCGCTTGGCGTAGCGCTGCTCCTGCTTCTCGGGTACCGGGTCGGTGAAGGTGCGCTTGAACG
>JAJXZC010000249.1 GCA_021780275.1 Pseudomonadota bacterium | reverse complement strand
GAAGCTCTCCATCCTTGTCGTCAAAAGCTCGGTGCATTTCCGCGCCGATTTCGGGCCGCTTGCCCGAGAGGTGCTGGTGGTCGAAAGCCCCGGCCCCAACACCGCCGATCTCTCGAAGCTGCATTACAAGCATCTGCGAAAAGGCGTGCGCGTGATGCCGCTCGGCACGCCTTACGCGGGCTGACGCCTCAAAAATCGAACTCCGCCCAGATCGGCGTGTGGTCGGAGGGCCTCTCCCGGCCGCGCGGCTCCTTGTCGATGTCGCAGGCCTTGAGCCTGTCCGCCGCCTGCGGCGAGAGCAGCAGATGGTCGATGCGAATGCCCTTGTCCTTCGGCCAGCAGCCCGCCTGATAGTCCCAGAAGGTGTAGCGGTGCGGCTCTGTGTGGCAGGCGCGGAAGGCGTCCGTCAGGCCGAGATTGAGCAGTTCACGGAACTTCGCCCGCGACTCCGGCTGGAAAAGCGCGTCGCCTTCCCATGCCTTCGGATCGAAGCAATCCTCCGGCATCGGGATGACGTTGTAATCGCCGGCAAGGATGAGCGGTTCCTCGTATTTCAGAAGTTCCGTCGCATGGGCGATCAGCCGGTCCATCCAGGCGAGCTTGTAGGCAAATTTCTCGGTGCCGATCGGATTGCCGTTCGGCAGATAGATCGAGGCCATGCGCAACGCGCCGCCATCGATGGAGATCACTGCTTCGAGATAACGCGCATGGTCATCGCCGTCGTCGCCGGGCAAGCCCGGGATCGCCTCGTCGATGGGATGTTTCGAGAGAATGGCGACGCCGTTATAGGTCTTCTGCCCGTGGAAGACGACGTTGTAGCCGAGGTCTTCGATCTCGCCGCGAGGAAAGGTGTCGTCGGTGCATTTTGTCTCTTGAAGACAGACGACATCGGGGCCGGCTTCCTTCAGCCAGTCCTTCAGATTGCCGAGGCGGGCCTTCAGCGAATTGACGTTGAATGACGAAACTTTCATGAAAAACCCTGCGGCCGCCTTGATGTCGCTGGCATCTCGTTAACGTGCCGGACCTAGGATCGGTTCGTCCGGCATGTGGAATGCCCGGCTAACATATAAAGGAACATCGCATGAATGTGTCGAGCGTCGCAGGCGCAATGCCAGTGCTCAAGAAGCCTGAAGCACAGGAAGCGCCGGGACCGGAAGTCGGAGCAAGCAACGATCACGACGGCGACGAGGGTGCGGGTGCCGCTTCGTCGGGTGCGTCTCCGCGGCCGGGAACCGGTACCGTCGTCAACACGTCGGCCTGAGTCGCGGTATCGCCGAACCCGCATGGATATGAAGGGGCGCGGCAAGAGGCGCCCCTTTCCGGGGCGGCTTTTAACAGTTTAATGAAGGTAATTGACGGCGGCAAAAAGAAGCCTCAGCATCGTCACCAACAAAAATACTCCTGGGGAGGGAGTCGGAAGTGGTGACACGTGCTGTGGTCAGTAGACCAAAGGACCGGCAGATAGCCCGCGCATATCATGCGCCGGCAAACCTGACGGAGCGTTGCCTTCTCAGTGTTATTGGCATCCTTGCGGCTTTCATGACGCTCGTGCAGGGCATGTTGACCATGTCGGCGCTTCCGCCGCTCACGGTAAAGCAGGATATCGAGGTCTATTGGGCCATCGCGACGCTTGGCGTCTGGGTGCCGGCGATCTGCCTTTTCTGCTCGATTCTCGGTGTCATGGTGCATGGCAGAGCGACTGTGGTGATGCTCATCCTGTCACCCATCGTCTCCATCGGTGCTTATTGCCTTTACACCTATGTCGCAATCGAACCCTTCCTGATGCGGCTGGCTGTGGGCCAATAGCCGGAAGCCCGCTCAGACCGAGAATGAGGTGCCGCAGCCGCAGGAGGCAGTGGCGTTCGGGTTGTGGATTTTGAAGGCCGAGCCGATCAGGTCGTCCACGAAGTCGATTTCCGATCCTTCGAGATACATCACCGAGACCGAATCGATCAGCACCGTCGCGCCCGCATTCTCGATGGCCAGGTCGTCAGCGTCGCGGTGATCGTCCAGCGTGAAGCCATATTGAAAGCCGGAGCAGCCGCCGCCGGAAACGGACACGCGCAGCGTCACGCCCTCGTCCTCGCCGGAGAGAATCTCGAGAATCCTTTTCGCGGCCCGGTCGCTCAACGTGATGGGCTTGCCGGTGCCCGGCCTGATCTCGGTCAGCGTGTCGCTCATGCAGTTCACTCCAGCCATATCCCCACGGGGATTGGGCTTTTACTCTGGAACGATACTAAGTATAGCCTATCGGACATGTAATCGTCGTGGGCGAAGATTTAAACCCGCGTCAGCCATTCGGCCACCAATCGGGGACGTAGTTACTTGTCGCTTTCAAACCCAGCCGCGACCGCTCCCTACGCGACCCGAGCCGAAGCGAGCCGGGGGAGGCTCCACTCCGAGCCCGACAGCGCGACCCGCACGGCCTTTCAGCGCGACCGCGACCGCATCATCCACTCGGTCGCGTTCCGGCGCCTCAAATACAAGACGCAGGTCTTCGTCTATCACGAGGGCGACAATTACCGGACGCGCCTCAGCCATTCGCTGGAAGTGGCCCAGATCGCCCGCTCGATCAGCCGGGTGCTGGGGCTCGACGAAGACCTCGCGGAGACCCTGGCGCTGGCCCACGACCTTGGGCACACGCCTTTCGGCCATGCGGGCGAGGTGGCGCTCGATGCCTGCATGGAAGGGTTCGGCGGCTTCGACCACAATGCCCAGACGCTCCGGATCGTGACCAAGCTCGAACATCGCTATCCCGAGTTCGACGGGCTGAACCTTTGCTGGGAGACGCTTGAAGGCCTCGTCAAACACAACGGGCCGCTGCTCACGCCGAACCGGACCATGGCCGATCTGCCGCGCGCGCTGGCGGAATATGCCGCGACGCAGGATCTTGAACTCGCGACCTATGCAGGACCGGAAGCGCAGGTCGCGGCCCTCTCCGACGATATCGCCTATGACAATCACGATATCGACGATGGGCTCAGGGCCGGGCTCTTCACCATTTACGATCTCATGGCCCTGCCGCATGTCGGCGACATTTTCCGCGCCGTTATCGACAAATATCCGGGGCTCGAAACGAACCGTGTCATCCATGAATCCGTGCGCCGCCTGATCGGCAGCATGATCGGAGATGTCATTGCTGAAACGAAGTCGCGCATCGCCGCGGCGAAGCCGCAATCCGCCGCCGATGTCCGCGCGCTCGACCGCCCTTTGGTTTCCTTTTCGCGAGAGATGAACGAGAACAACGCGACGCTGAAGGAATTTCTCTTCACGCGCATGTATCGCCACTATCGCGTCAACCGTTCCATGAGCAAGGCGAAGCGCATCGTGCGCGATCTCTTCGGACTGTTTCATGCCGAGCCCGATCTGTTGCCCCCCGAATGGCAGCAGGGCTGCGACGGAGTCGAGGGCGTGAAGACCGCGCGGCGCGTCTGCGATTACATCGCTGGCATGACGGACAAGTTCGCGATCGAAGAGCATCAGCGTCTTTTCGATCTCGACGATCCGCGCGCCTGATCGTTCAGCAAATAAAAAAGCCCGCAAGCGAAGCTCGCGGACCTGAAGAGGCGCCAGGCAACAGGCGCGTCAGGCCGGAGGCCCGCGTGGGTTCGAGGCATGGACGACATGCGCCGGGGCGGATTCGGCACCTGTCAGGACGGCGAGGAGGATCGTCCAGGAGGGGGAGGCAATGGTCAGCGCCGAAACGGCGAGCGCAGCGCAATGATGCAGGCAGGAGAACTTGCAGTCCTGATGGCCGGAATTCGCCGGGTGGACGGGTTTGCCGTCCGCGTCGATATAGACCTCGGTCGCAATGCCGCCGGAGCAGATGACGGTCTTCATCAGGCCTGCGACGGAGGGACCAGAAATCTCGTAGGCCGTCGGCACCACGACATGCAGGAAGATCGCAAGAAATGCGACGCCCGCCATCCGGTTCCGGATGGTGTGGAGAAGGTCGCTCCCGCGATATGCCCCGCCGATTTGCATGAGATGAGACAATCATGCCGCGCGGGCGCGTGAAAGGAGCATTTTGTCGCTAGGGAGTAGCCCTTAAGCCCCGAAGCGACTGGAAAGCGCACCTGCCAGCCGTTAGAGTGCGCGCCCAAAACAGGGTTAAGCGACGGATCCCATGAATATTTTTCGGCACTTCGAAGAGCGTGTGAAGGCAGGGCTTGAGGCTCTGGCGAGCGAGGGGGTGATTCCTCCGGGGCTCGATACGTCGCGCCTCGCCGTCGAGCCGCCTCGCGATCCTTCACACGGCGATCTTTCGACCAATGCGGCCATGGTGCTGGCGAAGCCCGCAGGCGTTCAGCCGCGTCAGCTGGCCGAGAAACTCGCCGCCAAGCTCGCTGCCGAGGAATCGGTGACGGAAGTCACCATCGCCGGGCCGGGCTTCATCAACCTGCGCCTCAAGCCGGACATGTGGCGCGCCGCCGTTCCCGCCATTCTCCGGAGCGGCGCGACCTATGGCGCGAGCGACCTCGGCAAGAGCGAGCGCGTGAACGTCGAATATGTGTCCGCCAATCCGACGGGGCCGATGCATGTCGGCCATGTGCGCGGCGCAGTCTTCGGCGACGCGCTGGCCAACCTTCTCGAGAAAGTCGGCCACACCGTCTGCCGCGAATATTACATCAACGACGCCGGCGGCCAGATCGAGGTGCTCGCCCGCAGCGCCTATCTGCGCTACCGCGAAGCGCTCGGGGAGACGATCTCGATCCCCGAAGGGCTCTATCCCGGCGATTACCTGAAGCCCGTGGGCACGATGCTCGCCGCCGAACATGGCGACGCGCTGGCGAAAATGGAAGAGGCCGAATGGCTTCCCATCGTCCGCAATGCCTCCATCGACGCGATGATGGAACTCATTCGCGGCGACCTCGCCGTGCTCGGTATCGACCATGAAGTCTTCTTCTCCGAACGCACGCTGCATGCCTCCGGCGCGATTGAAGCGACGCTGAAGCTGCTGGAGCAGAAGGGGCTTATCTATACCGGCGTTCTCGAGCCGCCCAAGGGCGAGCTTCCCGACGATTGGGAGCCGCGCCCGCAGACGCTTTTCCGCTCCACACAGTTTGGCGACGACACCGACCGGGCGCTGAAAAAGTCCGACGGAACCTGGACCTATTTCGCGCCGGACATCGCCTACCACTTTGACAAGTTCAATCGTGGCTACAACACGCTGATCGACGTCTGGGGCGCCGATCACGCCGGCTATATCAAGCGCGTGAAGGCGGCTGTTGCTGCGATCACCGACGGCAAGGCCGAGATCGACGTCAAGGTCTGCCAGCTGGTTCGTCTTTTCCGCAATGGCGAGCCCTTCCGCATGTCGAAGCGCGCGGGCGATTTCGTAACGCTGCGCGATGTGGTGGATGAGGTCGGCAAGGATGTCGTGCGTTTCATGATGCTGACGCGCAAGAACGACGCGCCGCTCGACTTCGACTTCGCCAAGGTGATGGAACAGTCGCGCGACAACCCGGTCTTCTATGTGCAGTACGCCCATGCGCGTATCCATTCGGTGTTGCGCAACGCGAAGGAAACGGGCGTCGATATTTCCGACGACAGCCTTGCCGCCGCAGACCTGACCGTGCTCACGGACGAGGCGGAACTCGCCCTTGTCCGGCTCCTTGCGGGCTTCCCGCGCCAGATCGAGCAGGCGGCGGTCGCGCATGAGCCGCATCGCATCGCCTTTGCCCTCAACGACCTCGCCTCCGCCTTCCACGGGCTCTGGAACAAGGGTAAGGACGAGCCCGGCTTGCGATTTATCATTGGTGAACGCCGGGATGTTACGCTTGCCCGTCTGGCGATGATTCGCGCGGCGGCCTATGTCATCGCCGCTGGACTCGCGATTCTTGGAGTTGAGCCGGCCGAGGAGATGCGCTGATGTCGGACAGTGAGCGGGGGCGGGGTTTGAGTTACGAGCCCGACGAAGACGAGGACGATTACTACACCTATGACGCGACCGACGAGGAGGACGAGGGCCGTCGCCGTCCGCTCGTGCTGCTTGCGATCATCGCGCTCATCGTGGTCTTCGCTGGCGTGGTCTTCTTCGCCTACAAGCAGGGCATGAAGCAGGGCGCGCAGGGCAATCCGCCCGTCATCCGTGCCGACGATTCCCCGACCAAGGTCGCGCCGACCAATCCGGGCGGCATCGAGATTCCCCATCAGGACAAGACCGTCTATGACCGCCTGTCCGGCGGGGGCGATAAGGCCGATTCCCAGGGTGGCGCGGAACATCTGCTGCCGAGCCCGGAAGAGCCGATGGCCATGAAGCAGCCGACGCCGCCCGTGGCGGCTCCCGCGCCTGCTGCGGCAACCCCGGCGCCGACCGCGCCTGCGGCTACCCCCGGGGCGGTGCCTGCTCCGACGGGCAATGTCGCACAGCAGGCCGTTCCGCCTGTTGCGGCGGCGGCCCGGCCGGAGGCGCCAGCCGCCACTGTGGCCCCGACTGCCGCTCCGGCAGCGGCTGCGGGCCCGGCGACCGAAACGCCAGCGGCGGCGGTCACAGCGGGCGGTTATGTCGTCCAGCTTGCGGCTTTCCGCGACGAGCCGAGCGCGCGGGCCGAGTTCAAGAAGCTTCAGAAGAAGTATCCCGCGCTGGCAGGCCTCTCTGCCGATATTCAGCGGGCCGATCTCGGCGCGAAGGGCATCTATTACCGTCTGCGCGGCGGCTACATGGACAAGCCCAAGGCTGCCGAGCTTTGCGTCAGCCTGAAGGCGCAAGGGCAGGCCTGTTTCGTGAAGACCCGCTGATGTCGCTCTCTGCGGCGATATATGGCTGCGAGGGAACGTCGGTCACCGATGCGGAGAAGCGCTTCTTCGCCGAGGTACGGCCCTGGGGCTTCATCGTCTTCGCGCGCAATATCGATACGCCCGAGCAGGTGAAGCGGCTCGTCGGCGAGTTGCGGACGGCGGCGGGCCATGAGGCACCCATCCTCATCGATCAGGAAGGCGGGCGCGTCGCGCGGCTCAGGCCACCGCATTGGCGTGCCTATCCGGCCGGCCGGCGTTTCGGCGATCTCTATGCGCGCTCGAAGGAGCAGGGGCTTGAGGCGGCGCGTCTCGGCGCGCGCCTGATCGCCGCCGAGCTTCACGCCCTGGGGATCAATGTGGACTGTCTGCCGGTGCTCGACGTGCCAGTGCCCGGCGCTCATGACGTGATCGGCGACCGGGCCTATGGGCTCACGCCCGATCCTGTGATCGCCCTTGGCCGCGCCGCTGCCGAGGGGCTTCTCGCGGGTGGCGTCCTGCCCGTCATCAAGCACATTCCGGGACATGGCCGCGCGGGCGTCGACAGCCATCTGAGCCTGCCCGTGGTCGACAGCGATCATGCAACGCTGGCGGCGACGGATTTCGCGCCCTTCAAGGCGCTGGCGGACATGCCACTCGCCATGACGGCGCATGTGGTCTACACGGCGCTCGATGCGGCGGCTCCCGCGACGACCTCGACCAAAGTCATTTCCGAGGTGATCCGGCGGGAAATCGGCTTCGACGGCTTTCTCATGTCCGATGACCTCTCCATGCAGGCGCTGGCCGGAACGCTGGCCGAGCGCGCCCGGTCAAGCCTCGCGGCAGGCTGCGACATCATTCTCCACTGCAACGGCAAGATGGACGAAATGCTGGCCGTCTCACCCGAGGTGCCGACGCTTTCCGGCAAGGCGCTTGCGCGCTCGAACGCCGCGCTGGCGCGGTTGACCCGCCCGGAGCCTTTCGACGAATCGGCGGGCGTGGCGCGGCTTGCCGAACTCATGTCCATGCTGGCCTGATCCCGCCTTCTCATGGCTGGGGATAAGCGGAGAAACGGGGTACCGTGGCCGGGGACTGCGCGGTATAAGCGGTTCATGTCAGCTATGTGGCAAGGCTGACGCGGGACAAACGAGATCAACGACATAGGCGGCATGAGCGAGGCGCCCACACAGGACGAGGCGGAGGCCGGAACACCGGCCGCGACGCCAAGCGCACATCCGGCCGGCAAGGGCGCGGAAGGCGAAGCCGCG
>JAJXZC010000749.1 GCA_021780275.1 Pseudomonadota bacterium | reverse complement strand
GGCACACACGCGCGCGAGTGGTCCGACTGGGCACAAACGTACTTTCGCTATGAGATAACCCCGCATCAACAAGACCGATTGGCTGTTATTGAACAGAAAAGTGGTGGAAGAGCCGTTGTCATCTATGCAAGTCCAGCATTTGCAACATGGTCAGAGTTGTCATCGCGTATGCGCAACAGAACCATCATTGAGGGCAGCAACATAGCAAATGTCGGAAGGCTGGTCGGCCACAAGAAATATGCCTATGTACAAGCTGGCGCAGATGGGAAGGCTTACTCTGAACCGACAGAGATTCGAAGTGTACCCATTGAGGAAGCACTTCTGAGCGCCTCAAAACAGGAGGGGATTCGGTTTTCTCGCCATATTAAGAAAGTGGCTCGAGACATCTACGAAGCAGTCAACGAGGATAATCAAGCGAGTCTATTATTCGATTTGGCTCACCGGGCAATTACACACCGATCCTTTCCAAAGGATTCTCTGGCGGAAGCCCTACTCAGAATTCGCGCCTTCGAAGAGGCGTTTGACATCAGTTACTATCCGATGGGCAAATACATCACTCCGGAAATGCCGAGAGTCTGAGGTGTTCCATGGGTGACGCCGAACAAGCCATCATCAAGGTCGCGCAAGGGCTCGGTGCCGTCGATCCGGCGGCGTGGGACGCTTGCGCGAACCCCGTGGGCGAGCCCCACAATCCCTTCGTCTCCCATGCCTTTCTGAGCGCGCTGGAGGACAGCGGCTCAGCCACGCGACGCACGGGCTGGGCGCCCTATCACCTGCTTCTCGAAGATGGATGCTGCGGCCTCGCTGGCGCCATGCCGATGTATCTGAAGAGCCATAGCCGCGGCGAATATGTCTTCGACCATGGCTGGGCCGACGCCTATCAGCGTGCTGGCGGCAGCTACTATCCGAAACTTCAGGCTTCCGTGCCCTTCACGCCCGCGACGGGCCCGCGCCTGCTGACGCCATCGGGACCGGGCCGCGAGGCCGCGGAAGACCAATTGCTCGCTGGCGCGATCGAAGTGGCGCGGCGCATGGGTGTTTCGTCGATCCACTGGACCTTCCTGCCCGAGCGGCAATGGACGCGGCTCGGCGCTCAGGGTTGCCTGCAACGCACCGACCAGCAATTTCACTGGCATAATCGCGGCTACAAGACATTCGACGACTTCCTCGCCGACCTCTCGTCGCGCAAGCGCAAGATGATCCGCAAGGAGCGCGAGCGCGCGGTGGAGAACGGCGTCGAGATCGAATGGGTAACGGGCGCCGACCTCACCGAAGATCACTGGGACGCCTTCTTCGGCTTCTACATGGACACGGGCAGCCGCAAATGGGGTAGCCCCTACCTCACGCGAGAATTCTTCAGCCTCATCAATGAGCGCATGCCCGAGCATACGTTGCTCGTCATGGCGAAGCGCGCCGGCCGCTACGTCGCGGGTGCGCTCAACTTCATCGGCGGCGACGTTCTTTTCGGTCGGAACTGGGGTGCCATCGAGCACCACTCGTTCCTGCATTTCGAGTGCTGCTACTATCAGGCAATCGACTTCGCGATTGCGCGCGGTCTTTCCCGCGTCGAAGCAGGCGCGCAAGGCGAGCACAAGCTCGCGCGTGGCTATCTCCCCTCAAAAACCTATAGCGCGCACTGGATCGCCAACACCGCCTTCCGCGAGGCCGTAGCGGAATATCTGGAGCGCGAGCGGATTTACGTCGACCGCGACGTCGAGGCTCTTGGCGAATATTCGCCCTTCAGGCACGATCTCGCACCTGACGCCGACGCGCACATGCAAGAGGACGATTTCTGAGAATGGCCTACGACAACAACAATATTTTCGCGAAGATCCTTCGCGGCGAGGCGCCCAGTTTCAAGGTCTACGAGGATGAGCGGACGTTTGCCTTCATGGATGTGATGCCACAATCGGAAGGCCACACGCTGGTGATCCCCAAGGTGCAGGCCGAGAACATCTTCGACCTGCCGCCGGACGACGCGGCTAATCTCATTCAGGTAACGCAGAAGATCGCCGTCGCAGTGAAGCGCGCCATCAAGGCGCCGGGCATCATGATCGCGCAGCTCAACGGCTCGGAAGCAGGCCAGACCGTCTTTCACATTCACATGCATGTCATCCCCCGCTGGAGCGGCGCGGACCTGAAGCTGCATGCGCGCGAGATGGCGGATTTCGAGGTGCTGAAAGGCCAAGCGCAGCTCATCAAGGCGGAACTCGCCAAAGGCTGACAAAGCCCTGCGAAATGAAAAAGCCGCCGGATCGCTCCGGCGGCTTTCTCGTTTTCAGTCCAGGCGCGCTCAGCCCATATGGAAGGCGCAGATCTTGTTGCCTTCGAGGTCGCGGAAATAGGCGCCGTAGAAATTTCCGCCGCGAAGACCCGGCGCACCTTCATCCGAGCCGCCCAGCGCAAGCGCCTTGGCGTGGATCTTGTCGACATTCTCGCGCGAGCCGACGGCCAGCGCGACCATGTTGCCGTTGCCGGCCTTTGCCGGATTGCCGTCATAGGGCGCGATGACGCCGAGCATCGGCCCGCCATTCGACCAGAGGATGAGGCGGTCGCCATCTTCCATCACGCGCTTCGCGCCAAGAAGGCCGAGCAGTTCATCGTAGAAGGCGCCCGCCTTTTTGCGGTCGTTGCTGCCGAGCGTTACGTATCCAATCATTTGACCGTTCTCCCTGTCAGTTTATGAATATTGTCGTCTTGTCCGGATCGTCAGGGCGCGAAGCTCGATCGCGCCTTGATACCCCAGTGCCCGTTTTCGTTCGTCACGACGTAAATGGAATCGTAGTGCCCGATCACGCTGCCGTCAGCACGATAGCGCGTGAAGCGGGTATCGAGATGCACTTTATCGTCGCCTGCATGGATGACCTCGCGGCGATCCCAGCCCGAATGGTGCCAGCCCTCCCCGAGCGAAGTATCGAACATTGAGGGCTTGTGATGACCTGATTCTATGATGGCGAGCGTGTTGGATGCCAGGCGGACGCTCGGGAAATTGAACGTCCTTTCGAATGCCGCGATGTCCCGGGCATTGAAAGCGGCCATGAAGTCGTCGAGACACTTCATGGCCGCGTTGATGCTGTCAGCGCGATAGCTCATTCGACGAGCAACGGAACCTTGGGCGTCGTGCCGCCGTTGCCGTTGTCGCCGCCGCTCCTGGGCGCGCCGGGCTTCTTCGGCGAACCGGGCTGACGGGGCGTTGCCTCCTCAATGTCGAAGACGAGCGTATCGTCTTCGCCCACCTTGACGGTGACGTGACCGCCCTTGAGGAGACGGCCGAACAGAACCTCGTCAGCGAGCGGCTTCTTGATCGATTCCTGAATGACGCGGGCAAGAGGCCGCGCGCCCATCAGGTCGTCATAGCCGCGCGTGGCGAGCCACCTGTTCGCTTCCGGCGTCAGCGTGACCGTGACATTGCGGTCTGCGAGTTGCGCATCGAGTTGCAGGACGAACTTCTCGACCACATTCGCAATGATTTCCGGCGACAGCGGCGCGAAGGGAATGACCGCATCGAGACGGTTGCGGAATTCCGGCGTGAAGAGCCGCTTGATCGCGTCCTCGTCTTCGCCGGCGCGCTTGCCGCCGCCGAAGCCGATGGCGTTCTTCGCCGCTTCCGACGCGCCCGCATTGGTCGTCATGATGAGGACGACATTGCGGAAGTCGATCTTCTTGCCGTTATGGTCGGTCAGCTTGCCGTGATCCATGACCTGCAACAGGATGTTGAACAGGTCCGGATGGGCCTTCTCGATTTCATCGAGCAGCAGCACGCAATGCGGATGCTGGTCCACGCCATCGGTGAGCAGGCCGCCCTGATCGAAGCCGACATATCCGGGCGGCGCGCCGATGAGGCGCGAAACCGTGTGACGCTCCATATACTCCGACATATCGAAGCGCAGCATCTCGACGCCCATGATGGAGGCGAGCTGACGCGCCACTTCCGTCTTGCCGACGCCCGTGGGGCCGGAGAAGAGATAGGAGCCGATGGGCTTTTCCGGCTCGCGCAAACCGGCACGGGCAAGCTTGATCGAAGCGGCAAGCGCTTCGATGGCATTGTCCTGGCCGAAGACGACGCGCTTCAGCTCCTTGTCGAGGTCCTTCAGCTTCTCGGTATCGGTCTTCGAGACGGACTTTGGCGGTATGCGCGCCATCGTCGCGATGACGCTTTCGATCTCGGTGACGCCGATGGTCTTCTTGCGGCGCGATTCCGGCAGCAGCATCTGCGAGGCGCCCGCCTCGTCGATCACGTCGATCGCCTTGTCGGGCAGCTTGCGGTCATGCATGTACTTCGCCGACAGCTCAACCGCCGACTTGATGGCGTCGTTGGTGTAGCGGACCTTGTGGAAGTCCTCGTAATAGGGCTTCAGACCCTTCAGGATCTTGATCGAGTCCGGCACGGTCGGCTCCGCCACGTCGATCTTCTGGAAGCGCCGGACGAGCGCCCGGTCCTTCTCGAAGTGCTGGCGGTATTCCTTGTAGGTCGTCGAGCCGATGCAGCGCAGCGTGCCGCTGGCAAGCGCCGGCTTCAGCAGGTTCGACGCATCCATCGCGCCGCCCGACGTCGCGCCCGCGCCGATGACCGTGTGGATCTCGTCGATGAACATGATTGCGCCCGGATAGGCTTCGAGTTCCTTGATGACGGCCTTGATGCGCTCTTCGAAATCGCCGCGATAGCGCGTACCCGCGAGCAGCGTGCCCATGTCGAGCGAGAAGATCGTCGCGTCGAGCAACACTTCGGGCACCTCGCCCTTGACAATGCGGCGCGCGAGACCTTCGGCGATGGCAGTCTTGCCGACGCCGGGATCGCCCACGAAGAGCGGATTGTTCTTCGAGCGGCGGCAGAGAATCTGGATCGTGCGTTCGACTTCCTTCTCGCGCCCGATCAGCGGGTCGATCTTGCCCTGCTTCGCCTTCTCGTTGAGGTTGACGCAATAGGCGTCCAGCGCCTCGGTGGAACGCTCCTTGCCACCCTTCGGCTTTTCCCGCGGCTCGGCCTCGCCTTCAGACGCGCCGCGGACGGGACGCGACTCGTTCATCTCCGCGCGCTTGGCGATGCCATGGCTGATGTAGTTCACGGCGTCGTAGCGCGTCATGTCCTGCTCCTGCAGGAAATAGGCGGCATGGCTCTCGCGCTCGGCGAACATGGCGACCAGCACATTCGCGCCCGTCACCTCATCGCGGCCCGACGACTGGACATGGATCACAGCGCGCTGGATCACGCGCTGGAAGCCTGCCGTCGGCTTCGAGTCCTCGCCGTCGTCGACGACCAGGCTCGAGAGTTCATTGTCGATGTAATTGGTGAGTTGCTGGCGAAGGACGCCGAGATCGACATTGCAGGCGCGCATGACAGCGGCCGCGTCGGAATCGTCGAGCAAGGCCAGCAGCAGATGCTCGAGCGTCGCATATTCGTGGTTGCGGTCATTGGCGAGCGCCAGTGCCCGATGTAGGCCTTCCTCCAGACTGCGTGAAAATGTCGGCACTTAAGACCTTTCCTTCCGCTGCGCGTCAGCCCAGTGACTCAACGAGTGACTTAAACAAGCGCTCTAAATGTTACTCTCTCTCCATCGTGCATTGCAGCGGATGTTGGTGCTGCCGTGCGAAATCCATGACCTGGGTGACTTTCGTCTCCGCGACCTCATACGTATAGAGACCGCAGATTCCGACGCCGTGCTGATGCACATGCAGCATGATCCGGGTCGCATCTTCCCGCCCCTTGTTGAAGAAGTGCTCCAGCACAAGAACCACGAACTCCATCGGCGTGTAGTCGTCGTTCAGTAGAAGCACCTTGTACAAGGAGGGCTTTTTCGTTTTCGGCTTCGTTTTCGAAATGACGCCGGTGTTCGTACCTTCGTCATCTCCCCGCCGCGTGTCGTCAGACATGCCCCGATCCTGCCAAATCACTCAAACCGGCCAATCTCCCATCCCGGCAAGCCGGATTTCGACGTTCGACCTTCAATCCATCCAGGTCGGGAAGCACATTCCCGACTCTCGTATTAGATAAGCCAAATTTGCCAATTTCAAAGCCCGATCCATCGCAATGACCGGGTGTTCATCGACATGGCGCAAACATGATGCGGCCCTGCCTTCGACAGCACCGACCATAAGCCGAGTCGGCCCCACCTCCACTCGACGGCCCGGACGAGTCGCGACGATGCCGCCGAGGTGGTTCAATTTGGGCAAAACCTACCCAAGTTGCGGGAATCTCGGCCTTTTTGACGTTTTCATGGTTACCGGGGATTCACAAGGCGACTCGCAGCGGATAGAGTATTCGCAAGGTGAAGTTGCGTATTCGCCTCCTTGCCCGGCAGGGGCAGGCCGAAAGAAGGGGTTATCGGGGTATGTTTTTTTCTGCGCTCGCGATTGCACCGTCACGCCGCGCCATGTTCAGGCTGCCCAGCCAGAGCGTGGCGATCATCTGCGCCATGCTGGTCGCATGTCTTGCGTTTTCGACCGTCGCGGAAGCCAAGACGAAGAAGCACCATCACCGACAGAGCGAGAGCGGCGGCTTCACGCCGACGGCAGCCTCATTCGTTGTCGATTACTATTCCGGACGGGTACTCTATTCGAGCAACGCAGATGCCCAGACTTATCCCGCCTCGCTGACCAAGGTAATGACGCTCTATCTTCTCTTCGAGCGTCTGCAGCAGGGCACTGTGTCGCTCAATTCGCGCATCCCGATTTCGACTCACGCTGCCAATCAGGCGCCGTCGCGCCTTGGCCTCCGTCCCGGCCAGACGATCCGCGTCGAGGATGCGATCCTTGCGCTGGTGACGAAGTCCGCCAACGACATCGCCGTCGCAATGGGCGAATATCTTGGCGGCAGCGAGAAAGATTTTGCCCGCCTGATGACGGCGAAAGCCCGTGCGCTCGGAATGAGCCGCACCCAGTACATGAACGCCTCGGGCCTGCCCAACAGGGGTCAGCTTACCACGGCGCGTGATCAAGCCACGCTTGCGAGGCGTATTCAGACCGACTTCCCGCAATATTTCCGCTACTTCAGCACTACGCAATTTGCCTGGGACGGCACCATCATCAGGAACCACAACCACCTGCTCGGCAAATATGAGGGTGTGACGGGGCTCAAGACCGGGTACACCGCCGCGTCGGGTTTCAACCTTACGACAACCGTCAAGCGCGATAACAAATCCATCATCGGCGTTGTGCTCGGCGGCAAGACTTCGCGAGCACGCGATCTGCAGATGGTGACGATCCTCGACCGTGCCCTGCCCAGCGCAATGGCCATGCGCGATACGGGCACTCGTCTTGCCTCGGCCGCGCCGCGTCCGACGGCCAAGCCTGCGGGTATTTCAGACAGCGATCGGGTTGCACTGGCTTCGCTGGCCTCCCGCGACGAGCCGGATCCTGACGAGGAATCCTATACCGGCACCGATCAGGTCGCGAGCCTGACCGCTCCGGCGGCGCCCGCACAGGCCCTCGTCCAATCGCAGCACCCCGCGGTAACGCCGGTGAAGCCCGCAACGGCTGTCCAGTCCGCGGCCTTGGGCGCCCCGGCCCCCATCGAACCCGCGCCGATCCTGAACGCCGAACCCGCGCCGCAGCGTGTCGCTTCGCTCGATCCGGCCGCTCCCGCCGTGATTCCCGTGGCGCGCCCTGAGGCGGCGACTCCGTCGCCGGCCGCGCCTGTTGCGACCAGGCGAACGGCCTCCGCTCCCATCGATCGGGCTACCGCCTATGCGCTCGCCGCCATTCACAAGGCTGAAGGTCCGGTGCGGACGGCAAGCCGCGAAATTGGCAGCCTCATCGTGACGCCCGCACAGGCCAGCGAAGGAAATCAGGCGACCCAATTGGCGTCCGGGCGCAAGGTCGACCTCGCCCAGGCCTCAACCCAGCCGGCTGTCGCGCGCACGGGCCATGCATGGCGCGCCGGCGATTCGCTGATCCCCGAAGGCTCATGGGTCATCCAGATCGGCGCCTATGCCGATCAGGCCGACGCGGTCGATCGCATTCGCTCGGCGATCAAGGCGGCGCCTGAACTCGGCAAGGCCGTTCCGTTGACAC
>JAJXZC010000256.1 GCA_021780275.1 Pseudomonadota bacterium | reverse complement strand
GGAAACGGCGCCGATCCTGATCGGACTGAGCGGCCTGAACCAGATCATGCTCGGCCATCCCGACTTCTTTCGCGCGCCGCCGGCCACGGGCGTCTCGCTAGCAAAGAGCTGGGTCGGTTCGCGGATCTACAAGGTGACGGGAACGAGGGCGGCATGATGAGGGAACTCGACATCGGTGGCGTCTTCTTCACGCCGCTGCTTGGCAGCGCGGCTGCTGCCTTTCTTCTTTGGTTGATCCTGCGCGCGGGCTTCGTGCGGCTCGGCGTCTATCGCTGGGTCTGGCATCCCGCGCTCTTCGATATGGCCCTGCTGGTGCTGCTTTTTGCGGCGGTCGCCCGGCCATTCGGTTTTCTGGAGGTTTGACATGCAGTCCGCACCGCTCCCCGTCCGCGTCGCCATCACCGCGATCGTTTTGTTCTTCGCGGTCTTCGCCGGCTACCATCTCTGGAGCTACTACATGAGCGATCCCTGGACCCGTGACGGGCGCGTGAGCGCGGATGTCGTCCAGGTAGCACCCGATGTTTCAGGGCCCGTCGTGCAGGTCTCCGTCGTCGACAATCAGTATGTGCGGGCAGGCGATCCGCTGTTCACCATCGATGTCGAGCGTTTCCGTCTCGCGCTTGATGAGGCGACGGCGAATGCCGACAGCCGGAAGGCGCAGATGGACCAGCTCGAGCGCGACGCCGCTCGCAAGCGCGGGCTTCGCGACAATGCGGTGAGCGCCGCCGCGAGAGAGCAGGCCAATACCGGCGCCGCCGCTGCCGCCGCTGCCTATCGCGAGGCGCTGGCCGCGCTTGCCGTGGCGAAACTCGATCTCGAGCGCACGACGGTGCGCGCGCCGGTCAACGGATTCGTCACCAATCTCAAGCTGCGCCGCGGCGATTACGGCCACACCGGCACGCCGCTCCTCGCCCTTGTCGATGCCGACAGTTTTCACATCAACGGCTATTTTGAGGAGACGAAGCTTCCGCGCATTCACGACGGCGATCAGGTGTCGATCCATCTCATGGGTGTCGGCAAGACGCTCGCGGGACATGTCGTCGGTGTCGCCAGCGCCATTGCCGACCGTGAGCTTGCGAGCAGCGACAATCTCCTCGCCAACGTCAACCCGACCTTCAGCTGGGTGCGTCTGGCGCAGCGCATTCCGGTCCGTATCGTGATCGACAAGGTTCCGGAAGGCGTCCGCCTTGCGGCGGGCCAGACGGCGACAGTCACGGTTCTTTCGGCCGTGAAGTCCTAGGAGGCGCTGTCTTCGGTGAGGAGAATCTGCCCGCGCAAACCGGCATTGGGCACGGTGCGGCCCTCGATCCACGCGCGGATCATCGCGTTGACGGCTTCCGGCGCTTCCTGTTGCACCCAGTGCGAGACCTGCGGCAGGTAGCGGATCGTGAAATCCTTCACGAGCTTTTCGGTGCCGTAGGTCAGCTCCCGGCCGAGGGCGGCATCTTCCTCGCCCCAGATCATCAGGGTCGGCGTTTCGAGCTGCGGCGGATTGGCGAGCGCGTCCGTGCCGCTCCGGTTGCGGAAGGCGGCGCGGTAGTAGTTGATCATCGCCGTCATCGCGCCGGGGATGAGCGCGGTCTTGCGATATTGCTCGAGAACGCTGTCTGGAAAGCGGCTCTTGTCGACTGCCATGCCGCGAAAGGCCTGCGCCACGGCCTGGGCGCGGTTCGCTGTGAAGGCCATTTCGGGCAACCAGGGAAGCTGAAAGAAAAAGACGTACCAGGAGCGTTTTATCTGTGCCCAGGTCTTCAGCCCATTCAGGAAGAGAGCCGGGTGAGGCAGGTTCATGACGATGAAGCGTTCGAGCGGGCGCGCGCCCGACAAGGCGAAGGCCCAGCCGATGGCGCCGCCCCAATCATGGGCGATAAGTGTCACAGGCCCGGTGACGCCGCGCGCGCGGGCCGCGTCGATCAGCGCCGCCACATCCGCCGTCAGATGTTCCATGCGATAGGCGTCGATGCCCTTCGGTCGCGTCGTGCCGCCATATCCGCGCAGATTGGGCGCCCATGCGGTGTAGCCGAGCTCCGCGAGAAGCGGCAACTGGTGACGCCAGGAAAACTTGTTTTCCGGAAAGCCGTGGAGGAACAAAGCGAGCTTCTGTCCGTCGCCGCAAGTGTCGACTTCAAAGGCGATACCGTTTGCCTCGATGAAGGCGGTTTCGATCGGATGGGCGGCCATGTTCACTCCCGGCATTCTCGTCATTGATTCCGGGCGTCACTATACGCGATTTGGGAAGGCGCCAATCGCCGCGCAGTTTCAGAAGTGGCGATAGACGATCAGGGTGAAGAGGCTCATGCCGATCACCTGGGCGAGCATGGCAATGCCGATGATGGGGTGGACCCATTCCTGCCCGTAGAAATAGAGGGGCATTGCGATGGTCATGCCGACGATGCCGAAGGTCGTGATGGCGAGGTGCCAGATGGCCAGCCTGCTTTCGCTCATGGCGGGCACGGCGCGATAGGTGAGGGCGAAGAGCATGGTCGAGGCCCAGCCGAGCAGGTTGATATGAGCGTGGGCGGGCCTCAACGTGAAGTCCTCGGCGACGCCCATATAAATGCCCATTCCCATGCCGATCAGGGCATATAGAACCGCAAAGCGCACAAAGACGCGGGCGATGGAAATGCGGCGCGCGCGTGTCCGGGGCAGGTAGGTCTCCGAATGGTCCATGGTGGCGGTGGTCATGTCCGTTCTCCTTTTCCGTTGTGGCCGGGGCGCAAGCCAGCCTTCGCGGACCCGGAGGGCCTGCTCTGCTTCGTGCTTGTCCCGCGCCGTTTGGGGCGGTATGGTCAGAATAACTGTCTAAATAGACAGGCAGTCTGTCTATGTCAAGGGGGTGTAATGGACGAAATCGAAGTGCCCGTGCGCAGGCTCACCTTCGGGGCCCTTTTTCGCGAACCCTATGCCCATTATCTCGGCTGGCTCTATGCGAGGCTCCAGGAGCGAGGCTTTCCCGACATCCGCGTCGCCCATAGCGCCGTTCTGCGCACCATCGACGCGGAGCGGGGCTCGCGCGTCACCACACTGGCGGAGCGGGCCGGCATGACGAAGCAGAGCATGGCCTATCTGGTCGATTCCCTCGTCGAACTCGACTATCTGGAGATCGTGCCCGATCCGGACGACAAGCGAGCCAAGCTCGCGCGGCTCACGCGACGTGGCCGCAAGCTCGTGGCGACGGCGGGAGCCCTGGGGGCGGAATATGAAGCCTTGCTGGCAGGGCGCATCGGCGCGGATGAAATGGCTGAATTGCGCCGCTTGCTCACCATCGTCGTCGACGCGCTGCCCGGATGGACGCCCGGCGAAGGAGGCGAAGACAAATAAGCGGGAAGATCTAGGTATTCCAAGGCTTGCCTTCGCAATCCTGCCGAATTAAGTTCCCGGCCACTGCGGGAGGGGCCCCTATGGCGGCCCCGCACTCCCGCCGCCGGTGCAGGCGTAGCTCAGATGGTTAGAGCGCTAGATTGTGGATCTAGAGGTCCCCCGTTCGATCCGGGGCGCCTGTACCATTCTCCCCAAATATAAGCCTTCAGGCGCCCGCATGGGCGCGTCGGCCTTTGCTCTTCGGGCTCCATTGCGGCTTGCGTCCGCGGCGCGCGCGCCGCAGGATCGCGCAAACAAAAAAGCCGAGGAGGAGCGAATGGGATTGATTGTCTATGGGGCGCCGCTGTCGCCTTTCGTGCGCAAGGTGCGCGTTGTGCTGGCCGAAAAGGGGCTCGACTACAAGCTCGACCCGATAACGCCTTTCCCCGCGCCCGACTGGTACAAGGAGATTTCTCCTCTGGGCCGCATTCCGGTGCTGCGCGACGAGGATGTGGGCCCCGACGCGACGCTGCCCGACAGCTCCGTCATTTGCGCCTATCTCGAGCGCAAGAAGCCGGAGCCCGCTCTCTATCCCAAGGATAATTTCGCCTATGGCCGCGCGCTCTGGTTCGAGGAATATGCGGATTCCGAACTCGCGTCGAATATCGGCATGGGCGTCTTCCGTCCCGTCGTGCTGGCGAAGCTGATGGGCCAGGCCTCCGACCGCGCGGCGGCGGAAAAGGCCATTGCCGAAAAACTACCCAAATATTTCGCCTATCTCGACAAGGAGATCGGCACGAAGGAGTTCTATGTCGGCAGCGCCTTCTCGATTGCCGATATTTCGGTGGCGACGCATTTCGTGAACTTCGCCCATGCGGGTTACTCGGTCGACGAGAAGAAATGGCCCAATCTCGCGCGCTATGTGAAGGCGATCCATGCCCGGCCGAGCTTTGCGGCTTGCATCGCCGAGGAAAGCGGCTTCGTCGCGAAGCTCGGTCTCTGAGCCTTTTCGGCCCGGACGTGGCGGTCGGCCAAACTGCCGCCGCGTCCCATTATCTCTTTCCTTCAAAATCCGCTTCAAACCGGCTATTTGAATACCCAAGCGACACACCAAAATCACAAGCGCATTGGGAGGTTTACGATGGCCGACAAGCCTTGGCCCGCCATGAGCATTGCGGACGCTAACCGTCTGCTCACGGCTCCGGGCACGCCCTTCGAGATGGAAACCGTGACGATTCGCGGGATTCCGACGCGGGTCTACAAGAACACGCCGCCGCATCTCCGTTTCATCTTCGAGGCTGGCCGCGCCTATGGCGCCCGCGACTTCATCGTCTATGAGGGCGAGCGTCTCTCTTTCGAGAACCATTATCGCGCTGCAACCGCCTTCGCCCGTGTGCTCGCCAGCAAATATGGCGTGAAGAAGGGTGACCGCGTGACCATCGCCATGCGGAACTTCCCCGAATGGTCGATCTCCTTCTGGGCCATCGCGGCGTTGGGCGCCGTCGTCGTTCCGGTCAATGCCTGGGGCACGGGCCCCGAGCTTGAATATTGCATCGCCGATTCCGGCTCGAAGGTCGTCGTCCTCGATCATGAGCGCGTCGATCGCCTGCGTCCGCACTTCAAGAATCTCGCGCTTGAAGGTGTCGTCGCCGTGCGCACGCCGAAGGATGAACTCGGCGTTGCCGAAGCCTTCGAGGATCTCGTCGGCAAACCCTCCGATTATGCGTCGCTCTCTGCCGATCCGCTGCCCGATCCCGGCATCGTTCCCGAAGACGATGCGACGATCTTCTACACCTCGGGCACGACGGGTAAGCCCAAGGGCGCGCTCGGCACCCAGCGCAACATCATGACGAATCTCGTCAGCATGGGTTATGCGCCGGCGCGTGCCTGTCTGCGCCGCGGCGAGATTCCGCAGCCGCCGGATCCGAACGGGCCGCAGCGTTCCATGCTGCTGTCCGTGCCGCTCTTCCACGCCACGGGCTGTCACTCGATCCTGGTGCCCATGTATGCGGCCGGCGGCAAGCTCGTTATCATGCACAAGTGGCAGCCGGAACGGGCGCTGGAACTCATCGAGCAGGAAAAGCTCCAGTCCTTCGGCGGTGTGCCCGCCATGGTGTGGCAGGTGCTCGAAAGCCCGGACTTCTACAAGTACGACACGTCGAGCGTCGAATCGATCGGCTATGGCGGTGCGCCCTCCGCTCCCGATCTCGTCGAGCGCATCGGCAAGCAGTTTCCGAAGGTCCATCCGGGCAACGGCTACGGCCTCACCGAAACCTCTTCGGTCACGACCCAGAACACCGCCGAGGACTATGTGAACCGGCCGGACAGCGCCGGCCCTGCGGTTCCTGTCGTCGATCTCAAGGTCGTCGACGAGAACGGCAAGGAGGTGCCCGCGGGGCTGATCGGCGAGCTCTGGATCAAGGGGCCGAACGTTGTGAAGGGTTACTGGAACAAGCCCGAAGCGACGGCGGCTTCCTTCACTGATGGCTGGCTCCATTCGGGCGACCTCGTTCGCATCGACGATGAAGGCTTCGTCTTCATTCTCGACCGCGCCAAGGACATGCTCATTCGCGGCGGCGAAAACATCTATTGCGTCGAGGTCGAGGGCGCTCTCTACGCCCATCCCGCCGTGATGGATGCCGCCGTGGTCGGCATTCCGCACAAGGTGCTGGGCGAGGAAGTCGGCGCCATCGTGCAGGTGGCGCCCGGCAAGAGCGTCACCGAGGAAGAGCTCAAGGCCCATGTCGGCAAGCTGCTTGCGGCGTTCAAGGTGCCGATCCGCATCGAGATCCGCCATGAGCCGCTGCCCCGCAATGCCAACGGCAAGATCCTCAAGACGGAACTGCGCGAGGACATGAAGAAGTATATCGGCCAGGGCGCGGCCTGACGATCAGAGCCCGCGCGCCTTCGGGGGAAAGCGCGCGGGTTTTCGAAAATAAAAACAGGGAGGAATAAATGGAAATCTCGCTGAAGGGCCGCGTTGCCCTCGTCACCGGCGGTTCGCGCGGCATCGGCCGCGCCATCGCCATCGCACTCGCGGAAGCGGGCGCCGACATTGCGCTCAACTATCGCCGCGACGAAGAAGCTGCCGCCGAAACGGTAGCCGCGATTCAGAAACTTGGCCGCAAGGCGAAAGCCTATTCCGCCTCGGTCGAGAATTTCGAGGAAGACCAGAAGATGGTCGCCGATGTTCTGAAGGATTTCGGTTCCATCGGCATCCTCGTCAACAATGCGGGCATCGCCTCGCGTGGTCAGACGGTCGTCGATACCGATCCGTTGGAACTGGAGCGCGTGCTGCGCGTCCATGCCATGGCGCCGCATTTCATGTCGAAGCTCGTCATCCCGCATATGCGCAAGGAGAAGCGCGGCGACATCATCATCATCTCGTCGGTGGCGACGCTGCATCACGCAGCGAATGGCGGCCCCTACAACATGGGCAAGGCAGCGGGGGAAGCGCTGGCGCTGACGCTGGCGAAGGAAGAACGCAAATACGGCATCCGCACCAACATCGTCGCGCCGGGCCTGACCGACACGGACATGGGCGGTCGCCTCGCCGCCGCCCGCGCGGGCAAGAAGGGCATGGATATTCACGAACTCGACGCGACCATGCCCTTCGGCCATGTCTGTTCGCCGGAAGAAGTTGCGGCGGCGGTCGTCTATTTCGTGTCGGACGCCAACCCTTACGCCAATGGGCAGAAGCTCAACATCGACGGTGGTGGAAACTGACGCCGGGCAGGCTACCCAAATAAAAAAGGCCGGCATTTCTGCCGGCCTTTTTCTTTGTTTCCATGCCGCTTATTCGGCGGGCGACAGAGCCGCGCCGGTGGGTTCGTTCTTCGAGCGATTGAAGATCGCGGGCAGGACGTTGATGAACGAGAGCAGCACCGCCGCTGCATAGGGGACCGACTGCACAAGCAGCACGCAGATCCAGAGACGCGACAGGCTGTCCGAGAAGTCCTGATTGAAGAAGAAGGCGATGGTGAGGCCCCAGAGGAGTGTCAGCATCACGGCTTCTTCGCGGACCTGGATGATGGCGGCCGCGAGCGGCGGCTTGTCCTCGCATTTCGGTGTACGGAAGAAGGGCTTGCCTGAAGTCACCATGCCATTGAGCATGGCCTTCGCCACCGTATGCGTCAGGCCGAGAGCCGCGACGCCCGCGCCGAGGCTTTCGATGAAGGTGCAATCCTTCACGCGCACGGCATAGAGCCAGAGCGAACGCACAAATTTGAAGATGAAGCTGCCGATGGTCGGGATGAGGAAGGCCGCCACGGGAAGCTGCACCATCTTCGGGGCGTAGAGCGCGAAGAGCGAGAGGCCGATGCTGGTCATGGTGAAGAGCAGCGCGAGCCCATCCGCGAACCAGGGGAGCCAGCCTGCGAGGAAGTAGTAGCGCTGGGCGGGCGTGAGGCCCCCCTTGCGCGACCAGGGCGCGAGCGCATCCCAGTGGTGCTTCACGATCTGCACGGCGCCATAGGCCCAGCGGAACCGCTGGCCGATATAGCCCGCAAGCGTGTCCGGCGTCAGACCCTTGCCGAAGGAATGGTTGATATAGACGCTGTCATAGCCTGCCCGGTAGAGCTTCATGCCGAGTTCCGCATCCTCGCAGATGCACCACTCGGCCCAGGCACCGACCTTTTCGAGCGCGGATTTGCGCACGAGCGTCATGGTGCCGTGTTGAATGACGGCGTTGAAGTAATTGCGCTGGACCATGCCGATATGGAAGAAGCCGGCATATTCCCAGTTGCACATGTTCTTGAATACGCTCTCATGGCCGTCGCGATAATCCTGCGGCGACTGCACGAAGCCCACATCCTGCTTCTCGAAATAGGGGACCATGGTGCGGAGCCAGTCGGGCGAGACCTGATAGTCGCTGTCGATGACGGCGACGATGTCGGCGTCTTCCGCCGTCATCTTGAGGCCGAAATTCAGCGCGCCTGCCTTGAAGCCCGG
>JAJXZC010000117.1:6998-8262 GCA_021780275.1 Pseudomonadota bacterium | reverse complement strand
CACGAGATTGTTGGCCGTATAATTGCAGATCGACACCTCGTCCGAGAAGCCAGCCGGATCGCTGCGATCCATCTTCCATGCCGTCCGGAAGATGTAATTACGGACGAGCTCGCACTCAGCGTGCAATTCGGCGAGCGGAAACTGAATCGCTTGCCGCGAGGCGAGCGGCTCGCCGAACAGGTTACGCGACTTCGCGTATTTCACCGACTCGGCGATGCAATAGCGTGCGGCGCCAGCGCTTGCGGCCGCCTGCCGAACCCTGTTCTCGTGAATAAACATCATTGCAATCATCAGCCCGTCGCCTTCGCGGTGCAAGATCGCGCTGGCAGGCACGCGAACATCCTTCAATTCGACTTCCGAATGGTCGGTCGGCATGTTGAAGGTCCAGTGGTTCATCACGATCCGATGCCCCGGCGTGCTGGTCGGTACGATGAAGGCGGTGATGCCCTTCGCCTCCCCATCTCGCCCACTCGTGCGCGCGAACACGAGATTGGCCTCCGCGCGACCGACTTGCGAATTCCATCTCTTGCGACCGTTGATTATCCAGCAGTCGCCATCGCGCACCGCGCGCGTTTCGAGCCAGGTCGCATCGGATCCATGGTTGGGTTCCGTCAATGCGAAGCTGAGATGATGCGTGCCGGTGATGATTCCCTCGACGTAGACCTTCTGCGCTTCCGTGCCGTAGCGCGCGATCGCCGGCACGATCGGGAAATTGCCTACGATGGAGGATTCATCCTGGAGATCGTTGTGCAGGCCTAGCCCTTTCGCCGCGAGGTGTTCGCGAATTGCGGCGTTCATTAGGTTGCCAGCCGCCTGACCACCGCAGCTTTTGGGTAGGCAAAGGCGCAAGTGACCGGCCGCATCGGAGCGCCGCTCCATTTCCGATATCAGCGCGCGCCAAGCCTCCGACGGACGGCCGTCGTTCTCCCAGTCGGTCCGTTTCCACTCGCGGCGATGATCGAAGAACTGAATGTTCTCGCGCTCAAGCGGCTTGATCTCCTTCTTGATAAAGACGTCGAGCTCAGCGAGCTTGTCCAGGATTGGCTGCGGCAGATCGAAATCCATTGAAGTCCTCCCTGAGGCCGACGGTCCGCGATTCGGCAATTAACGGTCCGAATGACTGGCGGCCTTGTCCCTGAGCGCGAATTTTTGGATCTTTCCCGACGCGGTGCGCGGCATCGCCTCGACGACTTCGAGCGCCTCGGGCCAGTATTGTTTGGCTGCGCCACTTTTTGCCATCCAGTCGGCGAGCTCGCCCATCGAG
>JAJXZC010000117.1:0-6988 GCA_021780275.1 Pseudomonadota bacterium | reverse complement strand
GAAGTCGGCGCCGTCTTTCAGCACGACGAATGCGCAGGCCCGTTCGCCCAGCCTCTTGTCGGGATAGCCGACGATCGCGGCGTCGACGACATTCGGATGGCGATAGAGGATCGCCTCGATTTCTACGACCGGCAGGTTCTCGCCGCCGCGAATGACAATGTCCTTCGTGCGGCCGTCGATGCGAATGTACCCGTCCTTGTCAAGGTAGGCGAGATCGCCGCTGTCGAACCAGCCGTCCGGGCCACGTCCATCGAGGTCCGGCCGCTTGTAGTAACCGAGGAACTGGTTGGAGCCGCGGAAATACAGACGTCCGGTCTTGCCGACCGGCAGCGGACTCAGCGCTTCGTCCGCGATCAGGATTTCGACGCCATCCACCGCGCGTCCGTCGGTGGAGGCGGATTTCTCGGCGGCCCGCTGCGGTTCCGTGAGCGTGCCGGCAAGGCTTTCGGTCATGCCCCATAGCGAAGAGACGTTGAGGTTCATCAGCCGCCGCGCTTCTTCAATCACGACGGGGGGAATTTGGGCACCGCCGCAGAGGAAGGTCTTGAGCTTCGGCGCCGGCGCGCCGTTCGAGATGGTGCGGCAAATGTCGGCCAGGAACGGCGTCGCAGCAGCCATGTGGGTGACGCCTTCGCGGTTCATGATGGCGACGCCGGCCGCCGGCTCCCATACGTCCTGCAGGACGACGGTGGCGCCGTAGTAGAGCGATTGCACCATGACAGCCGTATAGCCGGTCATGTGGCCGAACGGCGTCGAACCGAAATGCACGTCGTCGGCCGACAGTCCGAAACGAGATCCGAGCGCCTCCGCGCAGGCGATCATCGTGTTCGTGCAATGCATGACGCCCTTCGGTTCGCCCGTGGTTCCGGACGTGTACATCAACACCGCCATCTCGTCGCAGGCAGGCGGCGACCCATCGTGCCTCCTGATCGGCGGGGCACCCGAGTTCATCACGAGTTTGTCGAATGATCGTTCCGCATCGGAACCGACGACGAGAATGTGCGCGAGCGCCGGCATTTCCGGCCCGAGAGCGAGCAACATCGCTTCGAAGTCGTGGCCGCGAAATGCTTTCGGGATGACGATCGCCTTGGTTTCCGCGAAGCCAAGCATGAATCGCAGTTCGCGTTCCCGAAAGATGTGCATCAGCGGGTTAGGGATCGCGCCGATCCGCGCGAGCGCGAAGCTCGTCACCGCGAATTCCCACCAGTTAGGTAACATGACCGCGACAACGTCGCCCTTACCGACGCCCATGGCGCGGAAGGCGCCAGCCGCTTTTGACACGGCGTCGCCCAGCTCGGTATAGGTAAGCGTCTTGATCGGCCTATCGAAGCCGTGGTCGTGCCGGTAGGCGATAAGCGCATATTTGTCCGGCGTCTTCGCGATTGCTGCGTCGAGGAGATCGTCGAACGTCTTGTCCTGCCACCAGCCCTGCTCGCGCATTTTTTGACCGTGCGCAGCCAGATCAAATCCGGTACTCATCGCCAGTCCTCCCCGGGCACTAACGGCCATCTTTTCTTTCGAGATCGCTCATCATAAGTGTGCGCTAGTAAACTAGAGTATCAATAGCATGGCATATCGTTGCAAAAGAGGTCAAGTATGTAGCGGCGGGACGTGAACGCCGCATACTCAATAGACAAACTTGCCGGCGGGGTGAGTCGCTGAAATGCCGCCGTCGACGGCGATCAACTGCCCGTCGACGTAAGCTGCATCGTCGGACGCTAAGAAGGCCGCTACGCCGGCCATGTCATTGACAAAACCCGGGCGCTGCATCGGCGTCAACCTTCCCAGTCGATCCTCCTTGCCATGCTTACGCGCCCAATCGAACATCGGCTGGGTTAGGCCCGTTTCTGTCAGGCCGGGAAGGATGGCGTTGACGCGCACGTTCTTGCCGGCGAAAGCGCAAGCGGCGGTCATGGTCAACTGGTTCACGCCGGCCTTTGCCGCGCAATAGGCCTCGGTGCCACCCCGCGCTCGTAACGAGCCCGTGGAGGAATTCAAAATGATCGAGCCGCCGCCATGTTCGACCATGTGACGGCCGGCCAGCTTGCAGGCGATGAAGGCCGTAATCACGTTATCACGGAACATGCTTTCCCATTGTTCCACGGTCTGCTCGAGAAAAGGACGCACGGAATCAGTGTTGCCGGCGTTGGCGAAGAAGATTTCGAGTCCGCCGAGTTCGGCGATGCAGCGATTGATCGCTTGCTGCATCGCGACCTCCTCGGCAGCGTCGGCGACATGCCAGATACAATGGCCGCCGTCGGCTGCGATCGCTTGGGCGGTCTCGCGGAGTGGCGTCTCACGACGACCGACAACCATCACTCGACAGCCCTCGACCGCGAACCTGCGTGCGCTCGCGCGTCCGATGCCCGTGCCCCCGCCCGTGATGATCGCGCGTCGCCCTTCAAGACGTTTCATCACTTCCTCCGCAGTGCGGCGTTCGAGTTTGGATGGCCGCTTTTTGGTAATTGTGCCCCATTGTAATGGAGCGAGAAAGAAAGTAAACTAGCGTTCTAAATGGGAGGGGACTCTCGTGACCGGCAAGCTCGATCATATCTGCATTTTTGTGGAGGATCTCGGCAAGGCGCTGCCTTTCTATGAGACGCTCATAGGCCACGGAGCGCCCATAATTCGAGAGGTGCCTGAGCTTGGCCTTAGGCTTGCGTTTTTCACTGGCCAAGGCGGAAAGATCGTCGAACTCGTCGAGGCAAGTGCGAAGAGCGAGTTGAAGCATGGGGATGTTGTGGTTGCGATGGAGGTCGAGGACCTCGAAGCTGAGATTGATCGACTAAGAGCAGCCGGCATCAAGGTGCATCATCAGAAGCCGACCGCCAATCTGCCGCTGCATCGAGGCTGGATCACGAAAACAGATGGTTTCGGTACGATTATCGAGCTATGTCCGAAGGATGAGGTGGCGCGTTTCGTTGCAGGAAAGTCGATTGTGGACAGGGCCGCGGCTCCAAATTGATTGCGATGGGACGAGGCGAGATGGATCGCCCGAAGGGCTGAAACCCTCGATACGAATCTGCTGCAGCCGGCGGGCCCCCCAAGGGCGAACGGCTGCGCTCGCCGTAAGGCGAGACCTCCCTCGACTGGCCGGGGTTTCCTGCGGGAGATCCCGGCCTTTTTTGCAGTGCGTGAGCAATGACATTGGGTCGAGATCTGTGTTGATCGACCAGTTGTCCTGACTTTGAGCCATTTGAGCTGGCTCGGACGACGGTTGGATCGACGTGTTATTTCCGGATCGTCTGCAATAGGTTGCGCGAAACGATCAAAGACATGATCTCGTTGGTGCCTTCGAGAATCTGGTGCACGCGCAAGTCGCGTACGATCTTCTCGATCCCATACTCGGCGAGATAGCCGTAACCGCCGTGTAATTGCAGCGCGTCATTGGCCGCCTTGAAGCAGGCGTCGGTCGTGAATCTTTTCGCCATGGCGCAGAGCTTCGTGGCATCGGGATGCTTGGCGTCGAGCGCGGAGGCCGCACGCCAGAGAAAAGTGCGCGCCGCCTCGATGTCGATCGCCATGTCGGCGAGACGGAACTGCAGCGCTTGGAAATCAGTGAGCTTCTTTCCGAACGCCATGCGGTCGCCCATATAGGCGATCGCCTTGTCGAGGGCCGACTGCGCGCCGCCGAGCGAGCAGGCGGCGATGTTGAGGCGACCTCCGTCGAGACCGGCCATTGCAATCTTGAAACCGAACCCTTCGGGGCCGATACGATTCGTTGACGGCACACGGCAATCCTCGCAGATTATCTGCCGCGTTGGCTGCGCGTTCCAGCCCATTTTCTTCTCGTTGGCGCCGAAGGAGAGGCCGGGCGCATCCTTGTCTACGATGAAGGTCGAGACGCCGCCCGCGCCGTCGTCCCCGGTGCGCGCCATCACCACGTAGACCTCGGTTGCGCCGGCGCCGGAAATGAATTGCTTGACGCCGTTCAGCACGTAATGATCGCCGTCCTTCGTCGCGCGCATCTTCAGCGCTGCGGCGTCGGAGCCTGCGGCGGGCTCGGTCAGGCAATAGGAGGCGAGCCTTTCCATCGTGCAGAGGGAAGGCACGTATTTCGCGCGCTGGTCGTCATTGCCAAACCGGTCGATCATCCACGCCGCCATGTTGTGGATCGAAATGTAGGCGGCGACCGAGGGACAACCCGTCGACAGAGCCTCGAAGATCAGGGTCGCGTCGAGGCGCGTAAGACCGGAGCCGCCGTAGTCATCCTTGACGTAGATGCCGCCCATGCCGAGTGCGGCGGCCTTGCGCAGCACGTCGACGGGAAAGTGCTTCTTTTCGTCCCATTCGAGCGCCTTCGGGCTAAGTTCCTCGCGCGCGAAATCGAGCGCCATGTCGCGGATCGCGCGCTGCTCTTCGTTCAGGTCGAACAGCTGAGTTGCGGTGTTCACGTCTACTCTCATTGTTCTGCACCACCGTCCCCGACGGAGGCTCTGCTACGAGCCCGTCAAGGGCTCAGTTAAGCTCTTTCGGCGAATAGCCGAGAATGTGCTATGCCATGAGGAGGCGCTGGATTTCTCCAGCATGCTTGTAGATGTTGATGCTGCAGCCATCGCGAAACCATTTCTCTCCGAGCATGTCCTCCGACAGTGCTGCCAGGCCGATCGGTTCGACGACCGCCCGCGTGACGCGCCGCGCCAGCTCTTCTCCGGCGCTTTGGCTACCGCCTGAATCACGCCGACCTCAGAGACGAATGATCCGTTTCCCCTCATTTTCTCCTCGGTATAAACCTGCAAGTGCGTCTGGGCAGCGTTCGATTCCGTCGAGGATATCCTCGGTGTAGCGTAGGCGACCATCGCGTACCCATGTTGCGAGTTGCGCAACAGAGCTATTGAAGCGATCCATGTGGTCGAAGATGACGAATCCCTCCATCCGGGCACGTTTGACGAGAAGATGACGCTCGACGCGCGGTCCGGACGGCCATGGCTCCCAGGCGTCTACGGAGGCTGTGCCGCAGACGACCACACGTGCGTTCATCGCAAGATTTGGATGCACTGCATCGCTAATTGCGCCCGCTGTATTGTCGAAATACACATCGACGCCAGCTGGGCAAGCCCTGGCGATCGCGTCGGCAAGAAGTTCGCTCTTGTAATCGATGGTCGCGTCAAAGCCGAATAGATCGATGCATCGCGCACATTTCTCGGCACCGCCAGCAATTCCCACCGTTCGGCAACCGAGAATCTTTGCGATCTGACCGACTGCCGAGCCGACTGAGCCGGCGGCAGTCGAGACAAGAATCGTTTCGCCGGATTTTGGCGCGCCTATCGTAGTAAGTGCAAGATGCGCCGTCACACCGTTGATGCCGAGGACGCCGAGCGCCAACGAGCGCGGTAGATCGTGTTCGATCACTCGGCGGATGACTTGGTCTGGCCTTACGACAGCCCATTGCTGCCAGCCGAACCAACCAACCACGACCTCCCCTGGCTTGAACTCCCCTGTGTGCGATTCAACGATTTCGGCGACAGCCAGCGACCTCATGACAGCGCCGATTGCGACTGGCGCAGAGTAATTGGCGCGGTCAGCAATCCACCCGCGCATGGCCGGTTCAACCGACAGGAATTGATTGCGTACGAGAATTTCGCCTTCTGCGAGCGTAGGTTTCGTGGTCGCCACAATTGTGAAATTCTCGACCTGCGCGACCCCAGTTGGACGGGATTTCAGTATGACCTGCCTATTCGTCGCGATATTGCTCATGCATCGTCCGCGAATGTTATTCGTCCCTGATCCAGGACCTTACGTTCGCCGATATAGCCCTGGAATGCTGCCTCTTCGTCCGTCCGCCAGATATGGAAGACGATTTCCTCGCCTGGGTAGACGATGCCGGAGAATCGACTAGCAATTTGCACAACCTCGTCTGGGGAACGTCCAAGAGCGCGCGCCGTGGCGACCGCGGCGGCGCCATAGGTCGCAAGCCCATGCAGGATTGGTCGCGGGAATCCAGCTTTTGCGGCCGCCTCCGGCACGACGTGCAGCGGATTCCAATCGCCACTTAGTCGATAGATCAACGCGGCGCGCGGCGAAATCGAGAAGGTCGATTGTAGATCGGGGGCGCGTGCTGGAATGATATTGTCGAACTGCGGCACTTCTGGTCCGCCGAATCCGCCATCGCCGCGCAGCAGCAGAGTTTGCTGCAATGTGCAATACTGAGTGCCGTTATCTGCATCGCTGATCGTTCGTTGCAACGTCAGTACTGCGCCCTTGCCTTCGCCGCGATCAGTTAGAGAGATGATTTTCGCGGTGCCAACGACGCGACCGCGAGGCGGCAACGGACGAAAGAATACCGCGGCCTGTTCGCTGTGCACGAGCCTGGCGAAGTCGACGCCGAAGGCCGGGTCCTTGATCCACAGGCCGGGCGAGGCGAGCGTGACGGCGAAAGTTGGAAGAACGCGGAGACCGTTCTCGTAGAGAAAGGCGAGGTCCGCGGCGATGGTCGGATCCTCTCCGAGCCCGACGCCCAGCGCATAAAGGATCGCGTCTCGCTCCACATAGGTGTGGGCAATTTCCGGGAACTCGTGTGACAGAAGGCGCGAAGCGTCTATCGGCATTTACACGGGATCCCAAGTGAAGACGTCGCCAGAGCGATGCAATGGATAGAAATCGTTGCGGAACATTGGGAACACGCGTTCCGCCACGGTCTCCGGCGTCCAGCCGTCCGAGGTATGCGCCGTGCGGATCGGACGCGGCTGCGAGAAAAGGTAGATCTCGTTGTTGCGCACGCCGAATATTTGGCCGGTGACTTCGGCACCGGCGTCGCTTGTCAGGGCGACGACAAAAGACGCTATCTTTTCCGGCACTAGCCTCTTCAGACCTTCGACGCGTTTAGCCTGCTCCGGCGTGTTCGCGGGAATTGAACCGACCATGCGCGTCCAGGCGAAAGGCGCAACCGCATTGGAGCGTACGTTGAAGCGCTGCATATCCAGCGCTATCGACTTCGACAGCGCGGCAATGCCGAGCTTGGCCGCGGCGTAGTTGGCCTGCCCGAAAT
>JAJXZC010000307.1 GCA_021780275.1 Pseudomonadota bacterium | reverse complement strand
GGCGAGATCGCCGTTGACGACCGGATAGTTTGTGACCTGCAACGGTGCCCGCGCCCCGCCGGCCGCGAGCGCGCGGCGGACCCATTCGATCCGCGAGCGATCGGCGGCGCCATAGCCGCCGGCCGGGATGAAGACCTGGATCGGGCCCTGGCCGGTCGCGCGGTAGAGCGCGCCATATTGGGCGACCTGTTCGTAAGTGTGTCGGTCGAGGCCGCGCATCTCGCGTGGCGGAAAAATGTCGAGTTTTTGCGCAGCCTCGGCGAGAACGATCGGATGGCGGTTGCGGTAATCCTGCATCGGGATCGATGAAGTCCGCATCCGGTCGACATTGGTCGCGCATCCGCCGAGCAGCGCCAGAGCGCCGAGCGGCAGGAGCAGGAGGCCGCGGACGGGGCCGTTCCGGCGGGCCTGGGCTTTTTTCTTCAATGAGGTTGGCATGGTCAGTCCCACGTTTCCCTGTCGGCTCAGTTCAAGATGAAGCCGATGCGGCCTTTGAAATTCTTCACAGCTTCGGGGTTGTTCGGCGAGGCATAAAGGCGATTGATGCGGCCCAGCAGCCAGGCTTGCGGATCGGTCGAATCGGCGAAGCCGTCATCCGGGCGCGCCAGCGCAGCGGTCGTCGTCGGGCGCACGAGATAGGGCGTCACGATGATCATCAGCTCGGTCTCTTGCTTCTGGTAGTCGCGCGAGCGGAAGAGCGTGCCGAGGATCGGCAGGTTCATCAGGCCGGGAAAGCCATTGATGACTTGCGCCATCTCCGTCTGGAGCAATCCGGCCGAGGCGATCGAGCCGCCGGACGGCAGTTCGACGCTGGTCGAATTTTTGCGTGTCAAAAGGCCCGGGGTCGGCACGCCCTGAATAAGGACCGTCTTGGTGTCATCGATGTCGGTGACTTCGGTCGAGAGGTGCAGAAGAATGCGGCCTTCGCTCATGACGATCGGCGCGAAGGTCAGGTTGACGCCGTAGGGTTGATAAACGGCGCCGCCGGAGCAAACCGTCGTCGTCGCGCCGGGGCATTGCGTCGGCGGACCCGGGATCGGGAACTCGCCCCCGACCGTGAAGGTCGCGGTCTCGCCCGAGACGGCGGTCACGGTCGGCTCTGCCAAGACCCGGGTCACGCCGTACCGTTCAAAGGCTTGCAACGTCGCCGAGACGGTGTTCGACGGGTTGTGAAGCGTGATGCCGCTCGTCTGTCCGGTGGGCGATGTGGCGATATTGCCGTTGATGCCGAACGGGTTGTACTGCGTGAACGGCCCCCAGGTGCTCGAGGTCAGGCCGAGCTGTTTGGCGACATCGCGGCGGATTTCCGCGACCGTCACTTTCAGCATTACCTGATCGCGGCCGCGGATGACGAGAGAATTGACGACGAGGTTTTGCGATGAGCCGGCGCCGCCGGTGGGGCCGAGCTCTTTTACAAAGCCTTGGGCGATGTCGTCGGCACGCTGCGCCTCTTCGGGTGAATCGACCTCGCCCGAAAGGATGATCGTGTCGTTGACGGTACGGGCAATGACGTTCGAATTCGGCATGGCCGCCCGCAAAATCTGCTGCAATTCACCGACGTCCCGGCCGATGCTGATTTGCAGCGCAGCGATCTGGTGACCTTCCTTATCCATGGCGAAAACAGTCGTCTGGCCATTGTCGAGGCCGATCACATAGAGCTTGCGCGCCGAGCGGACGATGGCATTGGCGACTTTCGGATTGCCGACGAAGATTTCGGACGCATCCTGCGGCAGATCGACGATGACCGACTTGCCGACGCCCATCGAAATGCGCCGCGTATAGGCGGCATCGCTGCCGTCCTCGATCTGCATCCGCGACTGCGCGCATAGGTCCTTGACCGGGGCGAGCAGGATAAGCGCTGCGGACAATCCGCAAACGAAAGTCGAAACGCGGCGTTTCATGCGAAGAATTCCTTGAGACTGTTTTGTGTCCGCCTTCAACTCAACGCACGCGGCCGGGAGCCGGGATACCGAAACGAACGATTGTGTAATTCGTGTCCTTGTCGGGTGCATCGCCGCTGGCGGTCGTGCTCGAATCGGACATGCTGCGTAAGCTGAGGGAAAGCTGGCCGACGCGTTGTGCGAGAATGATCTGCTCAACCTGGCGCGGCGTCAGTTCGAGGGTCGCGTTGGAGCCGCCGATCACCGGCTCTTTGCCGGGCTTTTGAATGCTTTCGCCGATTGCCAGCACGCGGACATTGTGCAGGATCGTTTCGCTGACCATGCCATCGCCGCCATCGGCGCGCGCCACATCGTCATCCTTGAACGTGTGGATCACATCGACATGGTCGCCGGGAAGAATGAAATTGCCGGCCGTCGTGCCGCCTTGCGGCTCGATGGCAATGGCCACGGCGCGCATGCCGGAGGGGAGCAGCGCCGCCATGAAGCCGGCCTTGCCGGGCTGGATGAGACGGTCGCGATAGACAGGCTCGCCTTCGCTCAGATGGCTGCGGACGAGCCAGCCGGTGAATTCGTTGATCGCGCCGGGGTCTTTTGCCTGCACGATCGAATCGGGCGGCGCGCCGTTTTTCGGCCAGCTCTGCCAACGCAAATCGCCTTGCTCGATCATATTGCCGAATGGGATGTCCTGGCCGGCGACAAGAACCTGATCCATCGCCGGCGGCGGCGCCGGCACGGCGATCTTAATGGGCGCCGGGGACTTCGGGCCGCTCAGGAACATGAAAAACGCCCCAACGCCGGCGAGCGCGGCGGAGCCAAGGATGACGAGGCGGGCAGTTTTCATATGCTGAACCAATCGACGCGGATGTTTGAACCCACCTCGAATACGACCATGCAAACGTCAAATTAAGGTTAACCAAACCTCTCCAATTGCGCATGGTTGCGCCGCGGTAAGACAGCTAAGCTCAGACCGCTAGCGCGCGACGGCGGAGGCCCAGATCGCCGTTTCGGGATAAAGCACGAGACCGGCGACCGCTAATGCGATGCCATAAGGCACGCCATTGGCTTTGTCGTGCAGCCGTGCGAGCCACGTCTGGCCGAGCAGCACGGGCGGTAAAGGGTAGCGACGCAAAACGAGAATGGAAAGCGTCAAAACGCCGCCGAGCACCGCAGCATAAAGGCTATAGTCGGCGAGATGATCAAAGCCGAACCAGAGCGCGGTTGCCGCCGCGAGTTTGGCATCGCCGCCGCCGATCCAGCCGCGCGCGAACATGAAAAAGGTAATGAGGAGAACCATCGCCCCGGCGGCGGTGTGCAACTCGATGTCCTCAACCGGCATGGCCAGCGCAAGAGCCAAAACGAAAAAGATCACGATCAGCGCCAGCGAGACGAAATTCGAAATCGTCATGGTGAAGAGATCGGAAAAGGCGGCATAGGCCATAAGAGCGGGGAACAAGACGAGCGTGGCGAAGATCATGGTCCGGCCTGTGGCGGCGGGGCGTCCCGCATGCGGCTTAAAGATTAACGGGGTTGCGTTTACCGGACGTTAACGGCTTTGAACCCGGGCGCCGCGCTAGCGAGCCCCGACCGGTCGCACGCAAAGCGTCTCAAATTGGCGCATGGCCGGCAGGCGGGTCCGCCGAGAAAAAATCTGCACGGAATATCCGTGCGAGAAGGCGCCGCACGGCGCCGAGGATCTGCGGCCCGCACCGTTCATGTGAGGCCGGGCCGCAGATAAGTCGTTCGCCGACCGATTTAGGTCAAGTTGTTGGCGACAGCGTTGAACTTGGTGACCAACCTCGTGCCGACCGACGAAATCGCGCTGATGATCACGACAGCGATCAAGCCGGCGATCAGACCATATTCGATAGCCGTCGCACCGGACTCGTCCTTGGCGAAACGGGCCAAAATATTGCTCATGGTTGCTTCCTCTTCGCGAGTTTTCAAAAATTTATTCCTGCTTGGTGGCGGAATGGTCGGAGCATAAGCGGCTTTTGCTCAAAACCGCTTAAGCCACGGCGGCTTTTCGGACGTTTGAAATTATCGAGTTCTTAATGAGTGTGGAGGTGCCGCCAAAATCATTTGCGCTCGGCGAAGTCCCCGGCGCCGTGCCGGATTTAAATGACCCGTCAAGTATTTGCGCGGCCCCGCCAAGGGTTGAAATGGGCGGAATCGCCACAGCGCGTTCGCGTCAAAAAGGTCTGTTTGCGTCTTTGCGCGGCGCCGCGGTTTAGCAAAAATTCACTATTTCGGAGTGAAGTCCGAAGCAGAGTTTGTGTTCGCGAAGGGCAGCCGATGGGTCCGCAAATATCGAAGCTTTGGCGCCTTAGCGTGGCGGCTGCGGCTCTTTGCGTGTCTTTTGCATCGGGGTTGTCGGCCTTCGCCGAAGGCACGCTGACCGTCACGGTGGATCAGGCGCAACTCGTCCCGATTCCCTCCAATGTGCGTACGCTCATCATCGGCAATCCAATGATCGCCGATGTGACGTTGCTGAAGACCGGCAATGCGATGGTCGTCACCGGCAAGGGCTTCGGCGAGACCAATCTCATCACTCTCGATGCCGCCGGCAAGGTGGTGACCAATTCCAATATTTTGGTCGTCGGCAACAGCAAGATGCTGGTGGTCCAGCGCGGTATGGACCGTCAATCCTATACATGCGCGCCGCGCTGCCAGCCGACCGCGGTTCTTGGCGACGACAAAAAGTTCTTCAGCGACGTGACGGCGCAAATTCAGGAGCACAATTCCGACGCGCTGGGCAAATAGCGCGTCCTTAGAGCGGGATGCGAAAAAGTGTCAGCGGTTTTTCGCGAAAAATCCCGCTCTACATTATGAGAATCGATCGCGTTTATGATTTCGGATCGATTTCGATCCGAAATCATCGCGATCTAATGCGGGATGCGAAAAAGTGTCAGCGGTTTTTCGCAAACAATCCCGCTCCAAACGATGATTGATCACGTTCATGATTTCGGGTCGAGTCGATCCGAAATCATCGTGATCTAGATCGTCTGATTATAGGCACCGACTTCGGGATGGCGCCGGAGCACGGCGTCGACGGCCTTGAACATCTCGTGCAACCGCGCCTCTGACACGGGGCTTTCGACGACGACGACCAGTTCCGGCTTGTTCGACGAGGCGCGCACCAGGCCCCAGGTGCCGTCTTCGGTCACGACCCGCACACCGTTCACGGTCACGAGGTCGCGGATTTTTTGTCCGCCGACCGGCTCGCCCCTGGCCTGCATGTCGCGGAAGGCGGCGACGACCTCATCGACGATTCCATATTTGCACTCGTCGTCGCAGTGCGGCGCCATGGTGGGCGAGCCCCAGGTCTTCGGCAGATCGGCATAAAGATCGGCCATTGACTGACCGGGATTGCGGTCGAGCATTTCGAGCACGTGGATCGCGGTTAACAGCCCGTCGTCGTAGCCGCGCCCGACCGGCGCATTGAAAAAGAAATGCCCGGATTTCTCGAATCCGGCGAGCGCGTTCAGGTCGGTGACGCGGCGCTTGATATAGGAATGTCCGGTCTTCCAATAATCCGCCTTGACGCCATTGGCCTGCAGCACCGGATCGGTGAGGAAAAGTCCGGTCGATTTCACATCGACGACGAAGGTCGCGCCGGGATGAAGCTTCGACAAATCCCGCGCCAGCATCACGCCGATCTTGTCGGCGAAAATCTCCTCGCCGTGATTATCGACGACGCCGCAGCGGTCGCCGTCGCCGTCGAAACCGAGCCCGACATCGGCGCCAACCTCGCGCACCTTGTCGGCCATCGCATGCAGCATTTTCATGTCTTCGGGATTGGGATTGTAATGCGGGAAGGTATAGTCGAGCTCGGTATCGAGCGGCACGACCTCGCAACCGAGTTTTTCCAGAACCTGCGGCGCGAAGGCGCCTGCGGTGCCGTTGCCGCAGGCGGCGACGACTTTCAGTTTGCGCTTGAGCTTCGGCCGGTTCACGAGATCGGCGATATAGCGGGCCGAGAAGTTCGGCACATAGCGATAGCTGCCACCCTCAGCATAGCGATAGGTGCCGCCAAGGACGATTTCCTTCAGCCGGGTCATTTCGTCCGGCCCGAAGGTCACTGGCCGCTGCGACCCCATTTTGACGCCCGTCCAGCCGTTGTCGTTATGCGAGGCGGTCACCATCGCGACGGCCGGCACGTCGAGGTCGAATTGGGCGAAATAAGCCATTGGCGAGAGCGCCAGACCGATGTCGTGGACCTTGATGCCGGCGGCCACCAGGCCGGTCACCAGCGCGAGCTTGATCGACGATGAATAGCTGCGGAAATCGTGTCCGGTGACGATCTCCGGCCGCACGCCGAACTCGTGCAAAAGCGTCCCCAGGCCGAGGCCCAACGCCTCGACGCCCATCAGGTTGATTTCCTTTTCGAAAAGCCAGCGCGCGTCATATTCGCGAAAGCCCGTCGGCTTCACCATCGGCGTGCATTCGTAAGCATAAGTATTGGGCTTGAGCGCGGGCTCTGGTTTCGGAAACATGCAAAATCCTCTGTGAAGCCGCGAATATCTTTGCGGGCGGGACGTTATGAGCGGGCCGGGCGGAGAGCAAGCCGATTTAGCCGAGGCGACCGATAAAGAATTCCCGCCGCTTCAGCGCCAAGCTTGCGCAAAATTGCGTCGCATGCGCCGCGCAGGGGCTCCGTTTCCAATCAAATAAATCGAGCGGCATCAAGGCGTCGGATCCGAAGAGCGGCTTTCGGCGTTTATACCGGGTCGTTTTGGATTGGAGGATCAAATGAGCAAGTCAAAGATCGACCGTGTGATGTTCGGCGAAGCGCTGGTCGGCGACGGCAAGGAGGTCGCCCATATCGATCTTCTCATCGGGCCGCGCGGCAGCCCGGCCGAGGCCGCGTTCTGCAACGCGCTGACCAATCAGAAAATCGGCGATAATGCGCTCCTCGCTCTCGTCGCGCCAAACCTGCCGGCAAAGCCGGCAACGGTGATGTTCAACAAAGTTCAGATCAAGGACGCCAAACAGGCGACGCAATTGTTCGGCCCGGCGCAGACCGCTGTCGCGCGGGCCGTTATCGATACGGTGAAGAAGGGGCTCATCCCCAAGGCGGAGGTCAATGACATCTTCATCTGCGTCGGTGTTTTCATCGAGTGGGACGCGAACGACGACAAGAAGATTCAAGATTGGAATTACGAAGCGACCAAGCTGGCGCTCGAGCGAGCCATTACCGGCGAGCCGACGATCGACGAAATCATCCAGCGATCGGATAGCATGAAGCACCCGCTCGCGGCGCGTGCCGCCTGACTTTCCAGTCACTACCGCGTCGCGCGAGGCCCGACCTAGAGCGGGATGCGAAAAAGTGTCCGCGGCTTTTGCAAAAATCCCGCTCTAAATGATGAGAATCGATCACGTTTATGATTTCGGGTCGATTCGATCCGAAATCATCGTGATCTAGCGCTGCAGGATCAGCCTGCCATCGGAAATATGGACGCCGCCGAGGCGGCTCAGCGCGCTCATGCCGAGCAGGCTGCGGCCCAGCGCGCCGGGCTGCATGACCAAGGCATCGACATCGTCGATTTCGATATTGGCGATCCGCAGCGCGTTGAGATGCACCTTGGCCGCCGTGCCGATGCCGTTCGCGGTCATCGTCCGGTAGCGGAAGTCGGCCGGGGCGAGATTGATGCCGAGCGCATCGGCGTCCTCGCTCGTCAGCGACAGATAGGTCGCGCCGGTGTCGACGACGACCTGGATCGTCCGCCCGTCGATGTCGATATCGGTGAGATAATTGCCGGCGGCGTCGGGCGCGATTTCGACTGTGTCGAGGCTCTGGCTCCCCCGGCTCGCAGGCGCTGCCGCGAGGGCCGTGGCCGGCGGCTCTTCAACCACGGCAGGGGGCGGGCGTAGCAGCTTGACCGCCAGTCTGCCGTTGAGCATAGGGCCGAGGGCAAGTGTCGCAGCGATGACGACGGCCAGAAGAGTGAGGGCAAAACGCAGCATCAGAGGCGCCGGAAATCCGATCGCCAGCATGCGGCGAAAAGCTTTCGGCGCGATTAAGCCAAAGCCCGCGTTTTTTGGGCTCGGCGCGCCGTCAAGCGGCCTGCGAGCCGAGTTCCGGGTCGATTTTCAGATTGGCCTCGGTCTTCTGACGGATGTCTTCCACGCTGACGCCAGGCGCGAGCTCGATCAGCGTCAGGCCGGTGCCTCCCGTCTTGTCGACAGTGAAGACGCCGAGATCGGTGATGATGAGGTCGACGACGCCGGAGCCGGTGAGCGGCAGCGTGCAATGATGCAAGAGTTTCGGCTCGCCCTTGGCGGTATGTTCCATGACGACGACGACGCGCTTGACGCCAGCGACGAGATCCATCGCGCCGCCCATGCCCTTCACCATCTTGCCGGGAATCATCCAGTTGGCGAGATC
>JAJXZC010000477.1 GCA_021780275.1 Pseudomonadota bacterium | reverse complement strand
TTCCTCCAGCCATTCGGACACGGGGCTGAAGGCGCGGCTGCAACGCGCCTACTTGCGCCACAAGGGCTTCGACGCGGAGCCTTGCCTCATGCTCATCGGCCATGAGGGCGACGCCGAAACGGTAATCTGGGCGCAGGAGCGAACGGAAGCGATCTGCACGAGGCTCGGCGCGCTGAAGCTCGGCACCGGGCCGGGACAGAAGTGGTATCACGGCCGCTTCAACTCCCCCTATTCCCGCGACCCCATGCTCGATCATGGCATCGGCATCGACACGCTGGAGACGGCGACACGCTGGTCGAATGTCGGCAAGCTCCACAAGGCCGTCGTCGAGGCGATCGACGGCGCGATGAAGGCCAACATGCCGGAAGTCACGGGGCGCGGCATCGTCATGGCGCATCTGAGCCATTCCTATCCCGACGGCGCGAGCCTCTATTTCACGTTCGTCTTTCCGCGCCAGCTCGACCGCGAGGTAGAGCAATGGCAGGCGATCAAGCGCGCGGCGTCGGACGCGATCATCGAGAACCGCGGCACGATCAGCCACCATCACGGCGTGGGCACCGACCACACGCCCTGGCTCGCGGAAGAGAAAGGACCGATCGGCTTCAGCCTGCTGAAGGCACTCAAGCGCGAACTCGATCCGACCGGCGTGCTCAATCCGGGGAAGCTGCTGGGCTGAGGCCGGTCAGGCGAGAACGCCGACGATCTCCCGCGCCCGCGCCAGACCCACTTCGATATTCGGCACGAGAATGACGCGGTTCTCGTCGAGGATGCCCATCTCGTCCAGCACCTGACGCGGCTGCGGCTGGATGCCGGTAATGATGAGCTTCGTTCCGTGCCGCGCACAGCGGTCGACAAGCGTCTGAATGGCGCTGGCGCCCGATCCATCGACCATAGGCACCGCGCGCATGCGCAGGATAAGCACACGCGGCGGCTTGCCGATGCGGTCGAGGGTTTCGCCGAGACGCATGGCGACACCAAAGAAGAACGGCCCGCGAATAACGCTGGCAACGACGCCGGGCGGCAGTTCGGCCTGCGTGACGGGGCGCATATCATGCGGCGTGTCGTCGGCCACATCCTCGTCGAGGAGCTTCACATTGGCCTGAACCTGCACCGCCTCCGACATGCGATGCATGAAGAGGACGGCGGCGAGCACCACGCCGACTTCAATGGCCACCGTGAGATCGACCATCACGGTGAGCGCGAAGGTGATGAGCAGCACCGCGCGGTCGCCCACGTGGGCTTTCATCAGATGCGTGAACTTGTCGATCTCGCTCATGTTCCATGCGACGACGACCAGCACCGCGGCGAGAGCGGCGAGCGGGATGTAATGCGTAAGCGGCCAGGCGACGAGCATGAAGATCAGCAGGAACACTGCGTGCAGCATACCGGCGATCGGCCCCTTGGCGCCGGAGCGGATATTCGTCGCGGTGCGCGCGATGGCGCCTGTCGCAGGCAATCCACCGAACACCGCCGAAGCGCAATTCGCAATGCCCTGCGCCACCAACTCACAATTGGAACGATGACGACGCCCCGTCATGCTGTCGGCGACCAGCGCCGAGAGCAGCGACTCGACGCCTGCCAAAAAGGCGATGGTGAAGGCGCTGGGAAAGAGTTCGCGCAGCCGCTCGAAGCTCACCTCCGGCAGCGTCGGCATCTCGAAATGCGGATTGAGCCCCGCGAAGCGCGATCCGATCGTGTCGGTCGGCAAATGGAAGAAATATACGGCGGCTCCGGCGAGGACGACGGCGATGAGAAATTGCGGCCAGTTCGGACGATAGCGGCGCAGAAGCAGAATGACGGCGAGCGCGCCCGCCGCAACCGCGAGCGTCGCAAAGCTCGTCTCGGGCAGCGCCTTGCCAAGCACAATCAGCTTCGGAATGAAATCGGCGGGTACCTTCTCGACGGCGAGGCCGAAGAAATCCTTGATCTGGCTCGACGCGATGATGACCGCGATGCCCGCGGTGAAGCCGGTAACGACGGGTTGCGGAATATATTTGATATAGGTTCCGAGACGGAAAAGCCCGGCGGCGATGAGCATCAGGCCCGCCATCATGGTGGAGACGATGAGCCCGTCATAGCCATGCTGCGCGATGACGTTGAAGACGACGACGACGAAGGCGCCGGTCGGTCCGCCGATCTGGAAACGCGAGCCGCCAAGCGCCGAAATGAGGAAACCCGCGACCACTGCCGTGATGATGCCCTTGTCCGGCGTCGCGCCGCTGGCGATTGCCAGCGCCATGGCCAGCGGCAGGGCGACGATGGCAACCGTCAGCCCCGCGATGAAGTCGTTTCGGAAATCCGCCGCACCGTACCCCTCGCGGAGAACGGTAACGAGTTTCGGAATGAACAAGGTCCAGCGGGATTCCGCCGGCTGGGTCGTGAACGGCATGGCTCAACCTTCCCGGAACAGGGAAAAAGGCGCCTCGCGCGTTCAGTCGGCCTCGAGCTGACGGCGCAACTCGGCCTTGGCGATTTTTTCTAGGGTTGAGCGCGGCAAGGCATCGACAATGCGAATCTCGCGCGGCACCTTGAAATCCGCAAGCGATTTTCTGCAATGCGCCATGACCTTTTCCTTGAGGTCTTTTGGCGCTGCCGCATCGCCGCCGGGAACGAGCAGGAATGCAACCGGCACCTCGTCCAGCATCGGGTCCTTCCGTCCGACCACGGCGCACTCCTGAACGCCGCCCGCCGCCATGATGACGGTTTCGATCTCCGATGCGGCGACATTCTCGCCGCCGACCTTCAGCATGTCCTTGTCGCGGTCGGCGAAACGGATGAAGCCGTCCTGCATCAGCGTGACGCGGTCGCCGGTGATGAAGAAGCCCTGTTCGTCGAAGCTCTCGCTCGTCGCCTTGGGATTGTTCAGATATTCCTTGAAGAGCGAGAGGCCGGGAATGCCGCGAATGAGAAGCGCGCCCGTCTCACCTACCTCGACGGGCGAACCGTCCTCGCGCGTGATCGCGATTTCATAGGCGGGCGACGGCTTGCCGATGGACATGGCCGGTGCGGGCACGAAGGGATCGCTGACGATGCCATGCGTGATCGTCTCGGTCATGCCCCACCAGCCGATGGTCCTGACGCGAAAATGCGCGTCAGTCGGAAGAGAGGCGACGCCATTGCCCCAGAGGCGGTAGTGATGGGCGGCAGGCACGTCATGTGTCGCGAGAGCGCGCAGGCAGAAGGGCACCATGGATGTCCAGGTGCAGCGATGCCTGAGCGACACCTCCCAGAAGCGCGAGGCAGAAAAACGCGGCTGCACGACGATCGTGCCGCCGACCCAGAGTGTCGCCAGCACCGAATAGGACTGCGCATTAGTGTGGAAGAGCGGAAGATAGACGAGGTGCACATCGTCCGGCGTGAGCGTCTCATGCATGGCGCAGAGCTTCGCACCCCAGAGCGCGTTCGCATGCGTCCAGACGACACCCTTGGGCCGGGAGGTCGTTCCGGACGTATACTGAATACCGACATTGGCGGCGGGGTCGGCCGGGCGGAACGGCACATCGGCGGGATTGCCATAGAGCGCCGCGAAGCTCTCCGACTTCTGCGGACGGTTGCCCGGAGCGGCGGGCGCGCCATTATCCGTCTCGGTGATGGCGAGCCATTTGATCGCGCGGCAGCTTTCGGCGACGAGGGTGGCAAATCTCGGCTGCGTGATCGCGCCAACCACGCCTGCATGTTCCGAGAAATAAGTGAGCTCATCCGCGACCGAGCGCGCATTGGTGGTGACGGCGACGGCACCGAGATGCGCGCAGGCATACCAGGCGATGATCGTTTCCGGGCAATTGTCGAGATGGACGAGCACACGGTCGCCAAGTTTGACGCCCCGCGCCTTCAGCCCGGCGGCGACCGCCTTCGTTTCTTCCGCGAACTCGGCATAGGTCCAGGTCCGCGAGGGGCCCTCGAAGGGCTCCCAGACGAGGAAAGGGTGCGCTGGCCGCGCGGCGGCATGGAGCGCGAGGAGATGCGGCACGTCGAAGCCCGAAAAGGGATGCACGGCGGGCGTTCTGAGAAAAGGCGCGGTCATTCGGTCCTCCCGGTGTTTAGTCTCTATCTACGCCAGCCTCCGGTGACCATCCATCCAGTTACGGATCTTCAGGTCCGGGGCGACGCGCGCATGACGGGGCAACCCCGGCCCGGAAGGGGCCCGGATCGCCTCGCCTTCATTTCGCAATAACGCACTCCCTCAGGCGAGCGCGATCCTGAGCGCCTGCGCAGCAGCCCTCACCGCTTCGCGGCCCGTATCGAGCACGCCCTGAAGGTTGAAGAAGCCGTGGATCATGCCTTCGTAATTGACATGTTCGACGGAAACGCCCGCCTTCTTTAGCGTTTCGGCATAGGCGCGGCCTTCGTCGCGCAGCACGTCATAGCCGCCGGTGACGACATAGGCTGGCGGCAACCCCTCATGAGAGGCCGCCTTGAGCGGCGCGACGCGCGGATCATTGCGGTCGCCTTCCCCAAGATAATGATTGAAGAACCAGATCATGCCGTCACGTTCGAGGAAGTGCCCCTCCGCGAACTCGCGATAGGAAATCGTGTCCGTATTCGTATCGGTGACGGGATAGATGAGCATCTGGAAGGAGATGCGCGGCCCCTTGGCATCGCGCGCCATAAGGCTCACGACGGCGGCGAGATTGCCGCCCGCGCTGTCGCCCGCAACCGCGATGCGGTTCGCATCGACGCCGATCTCGGTGGCATGGGCCTCGACCCATTGCACGGCGGCATAGGCGTCTTCCGCGGCGGCCGGGAACTTGTGTTCCGGCGCAAGGCGGTAATCGACGGCGACGACCTTGCAACCGCTCTCATTGGCGAGGGTGCGGCAGAGCGCATCATGCGTTTCGAGATCGCCGATCACCCAGCCGCCGCCATGAAAATAGACGAGAACCGGAAGCGCCTCGCTACCGGCGGCAACCGGCGTGTAAAGGCGAAGAGGAATCTCGCCGACCGGGCCGGGAATGGTGCGGTCCTCGACCTTGCCGATGGGCTGCCCCTGAAGATCGAGCTGCGACGCCATCGCGCGATACATTTCGCGCCCGCCTGCCGGCGGAAGATCGATGATGCGCGGCGCTTCCGTATTGGCGGCCATGCCATCGAGAAGCGCTTTGACTTGCGGGTCGAGTGCCATTTCATCCTCCCATTTTAATTTTATCGTTGAGAAGGTTTTACCGGTCCACGCGCCCGAGCGCAAAGCCGCAAAAGAAAAGGCCCCACACCTCGCGGGGCATGGGGCCTTTTCCGATGTTCACCGGAAGTCAGTGAAGAATATTGCCTTCGCGCGAGCGGCGACCTTCGGCCATGTCGATAACGAAGACCTTGAGGGCGCGCCAGGCATCGGCGCGCAGCAGCTCGCCGACCTGCTCAAGCTCCTCCGCCGCCGTATCGGCATATTCGAGGGCCTTCATTCCATGGGTGTCGAACATATAGGCGGCAAGCAGGCTGAGTTCGTGGTCGGTCATCATGGAAGAAATCTCTCTGGATTGGCTCGTGAACTGTATCCAGAGCAGTGCAACCTGCGGGCCAAGAAGACACCCATGCAGAATCAATGACTTAGGGACCACCCGCGTACCATATGGGCAAAGCCTGCCCGGCGGAATCCTGCCGCGGGACGGCGAATTTTTCCGCCCCCCTCAGCCCGCGAAACCGCCCGACGCCAGGAAGCTCTCTTCCGCAGGCGTGGACGCGCGGCCGAGCACGGCATTCCTGTGCGGGAAACGTCCGAACCGCTTTATGATATCGGCGTGAATTTCCGCAAAGCGGAAGACTTCCGCATCTTCGAGGCGGGTGGAGTGATAGCGCAGGCTCTCCTCCTGCGTCGCCACATCCTCGGCATGCATGAAGGGAAGATAGAACCACTGCCGCGCCGTCATCGGCACTTCGACATCCATGCGGCGAGAGATGGCGTCACGCGCAAGCGCCAGCGCCTTGCCGTCATTGACGAAGGCGCGGTGATCGTCGCGGTAGAGATTGCGCGAGAACTGGTCGAGCACAATGATGAGCGCAAGCGCGCCTTGCGCTTCCTTCATCCAGTCGTCGAGCCCGCCCCGGCTTGCCACGTCATGCGTCTCGGCGAAGCGCTTGCGGATTTCAGCGTCAAGGGACGCATCCTTCGCGAACCATTTCAACGGGCCCGCTGCAAACCAGAAATCAAGTATGTCGCGAGGACGCGCGATAGCCATGGGTTCCTGTCTTCTCTCCAGTCGTCGTGGCTGGATCAAGCCCGGCACGACGAAGAAATGGAAAGGCGTCAAACGACGATCACATCCTCCGGCGCCTCGTCGAGGTATAGCCTTTCGACGAGATGGGCGCGACGGTCGAGCGTCGCGCGCTGGTTGACGTAGCCCTTGTCGGTGATTTCGTGGCCGTCGATGGAAGGCGGTTCGATCATCAGGTGGATGCGCGAGATGCGTGTCGACGAACCGCCGCCCGCCTTGTTGTGGCGCTGCAGCGCCTCGCGAACATGCGCAGCGACCTTGGGATGGCTCACCACCTCCTGCGGCGTCGCGCTGTCATGAAGTCCCGCGACCGCCTTCGCCGCCGCGATGTTCGGCCAAGCGAGAAGCGCAATATAGGGCTTGTCGAGGCCGCAGACGACCGCGTCCTGAAGCAGCGGCGAGCAGGCCGCGACGACGTCTGCACGGAGCGTGCCCGTCGAAACCCATGTGCCCGAGGAGAGTTTGAAATCCTCCGTCACGCGGCCGTCAAAGACGATGCCCTCTTCCGGATGCTCCGGATCGAGGAAGCGCGCGGCGTCGCCGAGCGAATAGAAGCCTTCTTCATCGAAGGCCTCCTTCGTTTTCTTCGGGTCGTTGAGATAACCCGGCGTCACCGTTGGCCCCTTTACGCGCACTTCAAGCTTGGTCCCGTTCGGCACCAGTTTCAGCGTCACGCCCGGCAGCGGCAGCCCGATGAGGCCGACACGCTCCGTGATCCAGTGAACGACCGTGATGCCCTGCGTCTCCGTCGCGCCATACATGGTGGTGAAGGGAATGCGATGACCCGTCTCCGCAATGGCGAGCGCCTGCATGCGGTCGTAAAGATCGCTCGACAGGGTCGCGCCGCCATAGCCCATGAATTCGAGATTGCGGAAGAAGTTTTCGCGCAATGTCGCATCCTTCTCCATCGCATCGGCAAGCATGGCGAAGGCGACGGGCGCCGAGCCGAAAACGCGCGGAGAGACATCGCGGAGATTGCGGATCGTCTGCTCGAAGAGGCCGGGCACCGGCTTGCCGGCATCGAGATGCACCGTACCGCCGGCAGACAGATTGCCGTTGAAGCTGATATTGCCCGCCGAGATGTGGTTCCACGGCATCCATTCGAGGCTCTGCGACACTTCGTTCGGATCGGGCTCCTCGGTACGAAGCGCCTCCTGCCCCGCCACCACGGCCATCATCATCCGATGCGTCTGGATGACACCCTTGGGCATGCCTGTCGAGCCGGAGGTGAAAAGATATTTCGCCACCGTGTCGTGATCGACTTTTTCCATCGAGGCGCGCACCGCCGCCTCGTCAACAGGCGTTGCGAGCAGCGCGTCGTAGCGCAAGCCCTGAAGCCCCTCCGGCACACCTTCGCGGGTGATGACATCGACGCTCGAAAGATCGAGCGCCCGGATCGCGCGTTCGAAGAGCGCGCCCTGCTCCGCGAAGATCATGCGCGGACGGGTAAGCTCGAAGACGTGGCGGAGCTTCGAATAATCCGAACTCATCAGAGAATAGGGAACGCTGACGGGCGCAACCGGCACACGCGCCTTCATGGCGCCGAGCATCATCACCGCATGGGCGATGGAATTACCCGACAGGATGAGAAGGGGCGTCGCCTGCCCCATGCCACGCGCGAGAAGCGCTGTCGCTATGGCGTTCGCGGCGCGGTCCGCCTCGCCATAGGTGATGTAGGTCCATGCGCCCGACGCATCGCGCTCGCCGATGAAATTGCGCTCCGGATGCTGGGCCGCCTTTTCCTCGAGAATATGCACGGTCGAACGCCGCATGGAGTCGAGCGGATATTCGGATGCGACATAGATCGAGCCATCCGGCTTGCGCTCGACCTTGATCTTCGGCGGCTTCTGCTTCAGCGGCTTGAATGGCGGCAGGCCCGTCTTTTCGGCAGCGAGGTTCATGTCGATTCCTCCGATTTTGAATTCTTGTGGCTGCGGACAGCCGCCCATCCTTCGAGATGTGAAGCTTGCGGCTCCCCCCTCAGGATGAGGCACGATGACAAAGCCGATCCTCGCCCCGAAAAGGGCCAAAGGCCCGTCTCGAAGGGCGAGGCCCCAAATCAGTTGACCATCCGTGTGCGGCCTTCCCAGTAGGAAGCCCGGAGTTCAC
>JAJXZC010000375.1 GCA_021780275.1 Pseudomonadota bacterium | reverse complement strand
GCCAATGCGCCGACCGCGAAGAGAAGCGAGTAGCCCACGGGAACGAGATCAACCGCCAGCAAGGAAAAAAGTAGGAGCAGCTTGACTTCAGGTACCCCAATCAGAGAAGGACTCTCACAATGAATGAGGGACCGAAGGGGGCAGGTCACCTATGTTCGCGCGCACTGGGGCGCAGCGCGGACCTCGACGCGTGGATCGAGACCAGAATCACCGCGCCGCGTCGCTCGACTTCAATTGGCGCCTGATGTGTCTATTATTCGGATGCACGGTCGGACTCTGGACGCATTTGCTTGATCGCTTCGACGATCCCCTGGAACGCAATGCCGAGGTGCCCGTAGCAAGTCATACCAAGTAGCATGTCGTTCTCGCCCGAAAGCCATCGGCCTATGTGGAGTGACAGCTCGTTTACGTTGAACTCTTCCTTTGTGCGGATGAAATCGAGCTCCCGCAGCGTTTCGAACCGTTGAACGTAGCGGCGGCGGAATGGCCCAATATCCCTTCCCTTTGCAAGCTGCTTTAGAACTGTAAGCACGAGTTGATCTGCTGTGGCTGCTGCATTGCCGGCCGGTCGGGTGGTGGCAAAGACGGCAATGACCATCGTGCTTAGAATGAGATAGCCAATCTCCTCTTCAAAGCTTGCGTTGAGTGTGGTCGGCCAAAGCTCGTTGCTTGACTTAACCGCGGCCATCGTTGTCACAGCGGATTCTTCAAAAATCGCTGTCAGGCAGCTGTCCCTGCCGAGTGAGGTAACAGCGCCATCCGGTCCTATGAATGACTTATCTGTATATTTGATATCGGCCAGTAGATCGAGGTGTTGGCTTGGACGCGGTCTGATCGGATCGGACTCGAATTGTTTTAGCCGAAGGTCAGTAATTGCGATGCCTAGCAACCGCTTGCTGCATTCCAATGCTCCTTGACAGACGAATTTCGGGAATTCTCCAATCTCTAGCGTCGTCCCTTTCATCATGTTTCGGGAATGCGTACGGTCAATAACATACCCTTCGGGCGCGAACCTAGATTTGCTTGGAAAATAGGGCGACAAATACAATACATCCCATCGGCCACCGTCGTACGAACAGGTCTCGAATATGTCAATTGAATTCGAGGAACCGATTCGGTGGAAACAAAGCGGAATGCCGCTGTGCGTTTGCAGACTCGATAGGTAGATAAGCTCGCCGAGAACGCCGTTGACAGGGACTGGATTGTTCAGATCGCGGCCAAATTCTCCAAAGCCCGGAAGAACTTTGTCGCATCGCTCACGCGCAAGCTGACTGCGCAGCTGAGCGGGCAACCGAGCATTCTGCGCTTCCTCGTCGTCCAGAAACCGGATCGTTTTCTCGACGAGCGACGCCAGCACGTCTTCCCGTCCGGCATCAGGTTGATTGGCTCCTTTCCCGCTGAATGGCCACCAGCTCAAGACCGACGCCCCCGAACTTGGCTTAACTATTCCGACGCAGCACCTCGGCCGCGTCGAACGAGCCTTTGGCTCCCGGCTCGTCCGCGTGGAACATGATGACCGTCACGCCGACATTCGCCGTGCGTCGGTAGATCGGCGTGGCGAAGCCCGTACCAGAATAGCGGGCCGACGCGGAGCCCGAGTACAGGTTGCCAGTCACCATGCCGTTGCCCTGCGCCGATGCCGTGCCTTGAGATTGCCCGTAGACGCCCGCGAGCTGAGAACCCTGCGAAAGTTCAGCTTGTTCGAATCGGAAATGCGAATAGCCATTTTGGAGGGTCAATTCCGCAGCACGGCGCATGGTCTGCGACGTCGCCTGCCCGGTGAACAGCCAGCCGGACGCCTGCGTATCGAGACGGACGACGTTCGGGGCTAGCGCCAATTCTTGGGTGTGAATGCATCCCGCGACGATCAAGCCAAATATCGGCGCGATGGCCAACCGCAAACGAATTTTCATCTCTCGCCTCATCGCGTCGCGACAGCCGGAGCAATCCCGGACCAGCATCGACGCTTTCTCGAAATCTCTTGCGATTGTAACTTAAAAGCGGTCGCCTTAAAATCGTCAATCGGCAGGAATTGCGTCCGTGAAGCGGACGCACAAAGGGGACCTGCGCGACATTCTGGCGAGGAACATGCGCCAGCTGCGTGCTGCGCGCGGGCTCAGCCAGGAGGCGCTCTCGCACGAGTGCGGCGTCAATCGCACCTATCTCAGCTCCGTCGAGCGATCGGAGCGAAACGTGTCCATCGACAACATAGGCCGTATCGCGCGGGGGCTGGGCGTCGAGGCTTGGACGCTTCTGCGCGATCGGTGAATGGACGCGACGAGTTCGAGCGCCCGATCGACAACGAAGGGCTATCCATTTGACCAAGCAGATTAGTCGGCTGGCCCCGCCCGCACATTGCCGATAACCGCCTGCCCACCTTCGCTAACGTGGACGTGCTCGACCCTGACATGCTGCCGGCCCCCGTGACGGAGGCGGCGATGAACCTCGACTTGCATTGCGTAGGCGCGGAGCAGCCGCGCAGCGGCCGACCCGAGCGCCGCCGTTCGCCTTTCGCTACCGCCCCCATTGCCCAGAACCGCAAGAATGGTCATGGCGGCAGTGTGGGTGCATGCCATTTGCACCGCGAGCGCGGCCTCGATCTCGTTCTTGGGAGCAGCCCCTTCGATCATGGCGAGCGCGGCATTCAAGGCAGTTTCCGAAATGCCCGCGAACGGCGACCGGGCGGCGGCTTGCAATTGCAACAGCGACGCATTGACGAACGCGCTCGACGATGTGCCGAGCGCCTGCTTCAGCTTGCCCCACCAAGCCCGGCCGTCGCCATCGGGCGGATACGGTTGCGAGTGGTTGGCGGTGATGCGCCGCAGTTTTACGCGCACGGGCTGGTCGCGGCGGCCGCTCATGGCCGGCGTCGCACTGCCGTTGGTTATCTCCTTCATCGCATGCTCTCCGGCGTCGTGAACGACTTCACCAAAGACCTGAGCCAGCGGCGCTCGTCGATCGCCTCGGCCGTCCAATCGCCATTCTTGAAATTGCCGTTTCGCTCGCCCCTGGGTGCGCCGGGGCTCAATCCGCCGTGGATGCGACACCGCTTCCGCTCGCGTACGGCAGGGCACTGACACGGATCGCCGGCGCGGGTGCGAGCGCCGCACCGTGGCGCGGCACGAAGATTGGCCAGTCTTGTTTCGACGCTCTGGCTCATGAGCTTGACCTCGAATTTTCGCTCGCCCCCGGGGTTTGGGGGCCTCGGATCGGTTGTCGATTGATGGTTCGCCCGTCGCTGAGGCGTGCATGGCGAGCTGTGAGGGAGTCGACGCCCGCGCCGAGCAGGAGCCAGATCACGCCGCCTTTCTCGTTGTCGCCGGGAAGATCGAAGATTGCGCCTGGCGACCAGCCGAGTTCAGCCGCGGTCGCTCCCCAACAATCAAGGAACTGTCCGCGGTCATCCAGTGCGGCTCGCCATTGTGCATCTGAAACCAGAAGCGGCTTCTGACACTGAAGCGTGGCCCACGCGTCGCAATAGACGCGCGGGACCCCGCCATCGTGCTCGGCGATCGCCGCGCGCTCTTCGATCAGATCAGTGAGATCGGAACGCGCGGACACGCCCTCGGTTACGTCGTGAATGCTGCCTTTTTCCAGCTTCCAATTTTCAGCACGTAACCCACGTAACCGGCGTAACTGCAGAGGGTCCGGGGCGTAGCCGTGGGCGCCGGTTACGCCCCGTACGCCTGTTACGCCGATTTTCGAGACACTTCCGCCCCGCACGGTGTTCCGGAGGAACATGAGCAGATCAGGCGTCATTTGTTCCACCGTCGAAGATGGACGACTTGACGACGACGACGCGCTTGCTTGCGCCCGCAATCTTGCGGACCTGTTGGAAACCGTCGGCGGCGCGGGCGACCATGCCGCGCTCGGCGAGCGTGCGGGCAACCATTTTGGCGTCTAATCCGACGCAGACATCCGATTTCCATGTCTCCGAGGGAATCAGCCATTCGCGCTCCGGACCGCCGCCCTTGCGCCAGCCTGCCCGGTTCGGCACTGGGCGTGCGTCGGGATCGTCCATCGCCTCAAAACGGGCTTCGCCATGCTGTTCGATGAAAAGGCGGACCTGTTCGATGGCTTGACGAATTTCGGCCGGCTCAGTCCCACCACGCAGTTCGATCCACTTGGTGAGCGCCCAGGCAGCGGACGCCGTAGCTTCACCTTGTCGCCACGGTGTCACGCCGAGCAAGGTCGCCAATTCTCCCGCCGCAGCAACGAGTCCCAGCCGCTGCGCAGCCCGGTCAACCTGTCCGTCTGCCCCTGCCGGAACGTGCGCGCCGACGAATTCGGCTACGACCGTACGGACATCATCGCCGGTCACTTGATGGGCGATCAGCGCTCTTACGAATTGGGGACCAGCCGTGCCGTAGGAAGAAATTGCCGCTTGCCTGAAGCTCTTGGCGAGCGCGCCTGCATCGCCTTCCGGTCCAGTGTGGTCGAAGACACCGCAGTCGCGATCGACGGGAATGTCCAACATTCGCACCAATTGCCCAGCCCGCACTTTTCGGCCGCGCTCTTCGGATAGCTTCGCCCCAATCGGGACTTCCCCCGTCGAGAGCACCATCACGCGCCACGTTTTTGGTTCTCGCAAAGAGCCATCACGCGCTGCCCGCGTCTTACCAGTCCCGTTCGACAGCGAGTAGAGCGCTGCAGCCGCGTCCCGGGCTTCGACCTGGCCCAGTTCGTCCAGAATGAGCGCAGTGTCCGTGGCGCTTGCCGCAGCGCCTTCCAACCCGTTCGCAGTCGCCCGCCATGCCCTCACGTAGCCTGGAGAATCGCCGCGGCCCCAAACGCTCGCGGCCATACCCAGCAGTGTGGTTTTGCCGCGGCTCGATGGCCCGAAGAAATTCAGACCGCCGCCTTCTTGTCCGGCAATATGCAAGAGCGGTCCCGCGAACGCTGCTGAGATAGCAAGCACCGGCAAGACGTGGCCGCTCGAGAGCGCACCGATTCCGTCTTGCCAGTCTTGTATCGAGTTACGCGCTGCATATGGCCCGACTGCCGCCGCATCAAGGACAACCATTTCCGTGCCGCGCGGCCCGATAACCTCGTCGGCAAGCACAAAAATGGACTGGCCGCCTATCTCGTGCCAGCCGGTGTGGGCAACGATTGTGACACGCCCCTTGACGTTCGCGCCGGACAGGTACGCCACGAAATGCCGCTGTTGCGCACGGCTGATCCGCAGACCGTCCGATGCGAGGCTCGCGCAAAGCGTGGAGGGATCGCCTTGCAAGGCGGCCTCCGCTACATGCTGAACGTGCAAGCGCCGGTCCGGATCGCGCCAGCGGAGCCACTTTCCCCAGCCCCGCCCATTCGGGTCGCGGGACGCGCCTAGTACTTCAAAGGGCGCCGCGATCCAGACGGTTTCCGTGATCGTCTTTTCGCCTTTTCTCTTCTCAATCTCGACGGTGAGACCCTTCGCCGTCATTTTATACGGCTTGAAGGAGACATAAGCCGGACCTTGATCGACATGCGAACAGGCAGCAAGTTCGTCGGCGATCTGTTCGGTATGCGCGTTGTCGAGAAACAGCTGCGACGGTCGCTTTGCGATAACTGGCGCCATCCCCGGCGTAGAGTGCATTCGCGCAGCGCGCTCACAGCGTTCGCGGTGATATTCGGCAGCCGGCGAATTAGGGTCCCATGGCGGTAAGCGATCAAGAGCGTCGCTCATCTGCGCCTCCCGTGGAAGCAGGCGATGGCGTCGACTATGATCGCGCGAGCGGCACGCAGTGCAGCTTCGACGGCCTTGTCGGAGCCGCGGCGAGCGGCTTCGGCGAGCAGGTCGCCGGCATGCGCGAGAAGGTCGCCGAGTTCCGAAAGATGCGCATACCGCAGGATCGCAATATCGTGCCGCGCGAGTTGAGCGGACTCGTGATTTGCGCTATCAGGGTTTCCGAGCCGGCCGACAAGCTGCTGGAAATTCTGACGCCCGTTCCCCGTTCGCGCGGGGGCGGGCGTCGCCGCATGCGAGGGCGTCATCGATCAGACTCCGCCGGTTCGCCGCTCGGATGTGCTACGAACCGGTGCGCTGAGTTTGGCTCGCGCCCACGCGTCCAATTCTTCCGGGCTATAGAGTGGCAGGCGACGGCCGCCATAGATCATCGCTGGGCCTCCACCCGTGACTGCGAGGCGTGCCAACGTCTTGACGGCTCCAAAGCCATATCGGCTTTTCAGATACTGAGCGGCATCGCGCCGGCGCATCAGGTTGGGAGAGGAAGTGGGGCTTTCGGGTTTCATCGATCGAACCTCATCATGTGCCGAGAATCATCGGCACACGCGAGGTTGCGCGAGGGCACGTCGCAAATACTAATTGCCGTCCGTTTTTGCGACTTGCGGCACCGGTTCGAGGAGCGCCTTAAGAAGCGTGCCGTGCGCCAACGATTCTGGTGCATGAAATTCAGTGGGAGCGAACAGGTCGCTCAAAGCTGCCAGTCCAGGATTTCGAAGACGGTCGTACTCTTTGGTCTGACGCCCCTTCGAAGCCTCATCCTCTAATCGCGTTGCGATCCGTGCCACTTCTGCTGCCCGACAAAGGCCTTGCCACGGCTTGCGACGTGCAAGCGCACGGTACGCATCACGCGCTGGGCGAGAAGGATTTTTCTCCATCCACAAATCGACCTCGATGGCGAGTTTCGCCCGAACATTCTGGGTCCACTTCTTCGGTGTCCCGACTTTCACATTTCGGTGTCGGAATCCAGGCACATGAGCCCGCGCTAATGCAAGAACTAGCCTCCCAAGAGACTGCGGTTGGAAGGGTTCAATCGCAAAATATGCAAACAGCTCCAGCACGCGCGCTCGGACCGCTTGGGCATCTTCAATATCGTTTAGACCCCGCGGGATTCGTTTCCTGAGGAGCCCAGAATATTTCAGATTCTTACGTTGACCGATCATCGCGAGCCCCTCGCAATTGCCCGACCGCCGGAGTTCTCTAGCGGCACGACTTGGGCGCTGCGACCTTCCATAGCCGCAGCGATCGTCGCGCCGATCGTGTCGACGGCGCGCCGCAGCGGGTCGGCATCCAGATGGGCATATCTCGCAGTGGTAGCGGCTTGCGAATGCCCGAGCAGCTTCCCGATGATCGGAAGCCCCATGGATGCGCCTGCGCCGACGCTGGCGAAGCTGTGGCGAAGGTCATGCAGTCGGACGCCCTGAAGACCGGCCGCGCGCCGGACGGCCGCCCAAGGTCGATTGAGGTCCGCACGCGGCGCACCATCCTTCGCCCCAACGAAGACGTGCGGGTTACCTTCGATGTGCGGCAGCGCCGCCAGCACGGCTTGCGCTGCGGCGCTCAAATAAATCGGCTTGCGGCCCGTCTTGCTGTCCGGCAGGAAGAGAATTCCGCGCTCGAAGTCGATGTAGGACCATTGCGAATCTAGAATTTCGCGAAGGCGGGCGCCGGTCAAAATCAGCAGACGAATTGCCGCGACCGCGAACGGGTCGAGCTTCACGCGCCGGCTTTCCGGCTTGGGCGCATGTTTTGAGCCGGGCTTGGCTTCGTCCACCTCATAGATGAGGCCGTCTGTCTCGCCTTCCGCCAACGCCGCGCCTAGGCGCGCCAGTTCGTCCGAGGTCAAGAAACGTTCTCGCCCCTGTTCGGGATAGCGGTCGACGCCAAGCGCGGGGTTTGCAGTCTTGTCCACTTCCTCGCGCCGCGCCGCCCAATTCCAGATGGATCGAAATAGCGCGAGAACGTGGTTTGCTTCCGTCGGCGTCGATGAGAGCTTCCCATGCAGGCGTGCGAGATCGGCGCGCTTTATGTCTCGGAAACGGCGTGACCCGAGCGTGGGGAGAAGTTGGCGATCAAGCCAGCGACGATATTCGCCACGCGTCCGAGGCTTGCATTGCCGCTCCGCATACGCCGTCATGAATTCTTCAGCCACCTCCCGAAACGTCCGCACGGCGCGAGCGGCGCGGCGCTCTTCGATAGGGTCCGCGCCAGTCTCGACCGCACCCAGCAGTTGCTTGGCCCGCGAGCGAGCTTCGTCGGGCGTCAATCGGCCATGTTCGCCGATCGTCAGGCGGCGCGAGCGCCCATTCTGGCGATATTGGGCAACATAGACCTTGCGTCCGCTCGGGAAGGCAGCAACGCCGAACCCGGCAAGCGAGTCATCCCACAGCAAGTCCCGATCCTTTCCGGCTTGGCATTGGAGCGCGTCAACCGCTCGCTTGGTGATCCGACCTTGCGGCATGGCCTGAGCCTCCAACATGTCCTTGCAAACGGCGGTAAGCAGCCGGTAAGCAGGAATTAGGAAGCCGCATCGCTTACCAGAATGCAAGAGAAAACATGAAATGCCAAAAAAAATTGAGCTTTATCGTCGAGTTGGAATTTGTGGAAATCGCCTGAAATCAGCGGCAGTCAAATTCCCAAGCTGTATGTCGTGAGTTCGATTCTCATCGCCCGCTCCAGTTTCATAGCAAATCCCTGATTTTTTCGGCCCGTCATTCAGACCATCGCAGCGCTGTCATTTGGC
>JAJXZC010000371.1 GCA_021780275.1 Pseudomonadota bacterium | reverse complement strand
CGACGGCGGTCGCGCCGGCATAGTTGAACTCTTCCAGCCGGATGATGATGAGCAACGGCGCAATCTCGGACTTATAGGGCAGGTTGCCCGCAATGAAGATGATTGAACCGTATTCGCCGACCGCGCGCGCGAAGGCAAGCGCGAAGCCCGTCAGGAGCGGGGGCAGCAGCGCTGGAAAGATCACGCGCCAGACCGTCTGGAAGCGCGTCGCGCCGAGCGTCGCGGCGGCCTCCTCGAGTTCCGGCTCAAGATCGGCAAGCACCGGCTGCAGCGTGCGAACGACGAAAGGAAGACCGATGAAGACGCAGGCGACGACGACACCGAGCGGCGTGAACGCCACCTTGATGCCGACTTCGCCAAGGATCGAACCGATCCAGCCGTTCGGCGAATAAAGCGCAGCGAGCGCGAGGCCGGAGACGGCAGTGGGCAGAGCGAAGGGAAGATCGATTGCGGCATCGACAATACGCCGCCCCGGAAAGCTGTAACGCACCAGCACCCAGGCGACGAGCAATCCGGCAACCGCGTTGACGATGGCGCCAACCAGCGCCGCCCCGAAGCTGAGCCTCAGGGCGGCGACTGTTCGTTCATCGGAGGCAAGCGCCCAGAAACCCGACCAGCCGAGACCGGCTGAGCGAATGAAAACGCCGGCAAGCGGAATGAGCACGATGAGCCCGAGATAGGTCATCGCGAAACCGAATGTGAGGCCGAAGCCGGGCAGCACGGATGGCGCCCGACGCGGCAGTCGGTCTGTCAAAGCGGCAATGCTCATTCCGGAACACTCTTGCAAGCATCTAAACGGCCGACAGCATTACCAGATTATGCCGAGGCGCGTAATAACCGCATCGCCTTCATTACGCGCGATGCCTTTCTTCGCATCGAAATGCACATAATCTACAAGGAAGCGCAGGTAATTGTTCGGGTACCAATTGAGCCCAAGGCTGTAATTGTCTTCCTTGCCACCTGCAACATTGGCGTCGTTCAGATCGAGCGTGCTGTAGCGGCTGGCGATTTCCCAGGCGCCCCAGCCACCCTTGGACAGGTAAAAATTGTTCTTCGGCTTGATGCGCGCGAAAGCGCCGTCTTTGTATTCACGGTTTTCGCCTGTGATAACCCAGGACGCGCCGACATAGCCGCCGTCAAAGTTGACGCTGGAGGCACCGATGCGATCGACATCGACCCGGCCATATTCCGACTGGAGATAGATCGGTCCATATTGGCCCGCAAGCTCGACGCCGCCGAAGGAATAGCTCTTGGCGTTGATCGCGCCCGTGTCGACGAGACGCGTGCTGTCGACGGAAATTTCCGGGCCGGTGCGGAACTGCACGCCAGAGTTCGAACCCGTTCCATGCCGCGCGCCCGTATCGCGCCAATAGCCGGAGACGCCGAGATGCAGCGTCTCGGTCACGCCATTGATCGGCGCCCAGGTCACGCGCGCCGCCGGACCCCAGCCTTCGTCCTTATAGGTCGGCGTCGCCGTGCCGCTTGTGCCATTGGTGCCGCCGCCGCCATTGATGGCGTAGTTCTCGCCGAAGAGACCGGCCGTTGCCGTCCAGTTCACATCGGCATATTTGACGGAGACGCCCGCCTTGTAGTCGCCGCCGGCCGTGGTGCGATTGGTGAAGGCTTCGACGAAGAGCGGAATCTCCGTGAAGAGAGTATCGGAGCTTGAGATCGCCTGCTCCAGCGTGTTCGGCGTCTTGTGCTGGCCGAGGGTGATCGTCGTCTGGTCGTCGATTCCCTTGTACTGGACATAGGCGTCCTTCACGTCGATTTCCTGATTGGAACTATCGTCGCGAGAAGCATTGCCGACATCGACTTCCAGACGATAGGCCCAGTCTTTCTGATAGGTGCCTTCGATGCCGAGGCGCGCGCGGCGCAGCTGCGTACCGGAATTGTAATCGTTGGTGCCCTTGCTGGCGTTGATGGCAGCGGCGTCGGCAGCGATCTGGCCGCGAACCTTGAAGCTCGTATCGCCCTTCGAATTCTGGAAGACCGGCACAGGCTTGAATTCCGGCTGCTTGCGGATGTCCGCAATCTCGGAACGCAACGCGTCGACCGTCGCTTCGAGATCGTCGATCCGCTTCTGAAGTTCATCCGGCGTCGCAGCGAAGACCGGTACGGCCGTCGTCAGCGCGATGATGCTTGTGGCCAGGTAGAACGAGAACTTGTTCATGGGCAAAATCCCCCTTGTACCGGTCGGGTGAGCCGGACGCGTTTTTCAAAAATGGATGATGAGTGTGTGGTAGCGACGCCCGGGGCGCCGCGAGCCTCAGGAGGCGCGGCCTGTCAGGGCTTGTAGATCTGGTCGAAGACGCCGCCGTCGCCGAAATAGAGCTTCTGGGCCTTGCGCCAGCCGCCGAACTTGCCGTCGATGGTGACGAGTTCAAGCGGAGCAAAGCGCTTGAGGTCGGCAGGGTCCGCCGCCTCGGGATGACGCGGGCGATAGAAGTTGGCGGCGATGATTTTCTGCGCCTGAGGCGTGTAGAGGAACTTCACATAAGCCTCCGCCACCTTGCGCGTACCATTGTTGTCGGCATTGCCATCGACCACTGCGACGGGCGGTTCGGTAAGAATGGAAGTCGACGGATAGACGATTTCGAACTGGTCGGGGAACTGCTTCAGGATCAGATAGGATTCGTTTTCCCAGTTGATCAGGACGTCGCCAAGACCGCGCTGCGCGAAAGTCGTGGTCGAACCGCGAGCGCCGGTATCGAGCACAGGTACGTTCCTGTAAAGGGTTCCGATGAATTCGCGGACCTTCGCCTGATCGCCGCCGAACTTCTTGTCCGCATAAGCCCAGGCAGCAAGGAAATTCCAGCGCGCGCCGCCCGATGTCTTCGGGTTCGGCGTGATGACCGCGACGCCCGGCTTCACCAGATCGTCCCAGTCCTTGATGCCCTTGGGGTTACCCTTGCGAACCACGAAATTGATCGTCGAGGTATAGGGCGAGCTGTTGTTGGGCAGGCGCGACTGCCAGCTGATCGGCAGCTTGCCGGTCAAGGCGGCGATCTGGTCGATATCGGCAGCGAGCGCCAGCGTCACCACATCGGCAGTGAGGCCGTCGATCACGGCGCGGGCCTGCTTGCCCGAACCGCCATGCGACTGGCGGATGGTGATGGTCTCGCCCGTCTTCGCTTTCCAGTCGGCCGCGAACTCCCTGTTCACAGCGCTGTAGAGCTCGCGGGTCGGATCGTAGGAGACATTGAGCAGGGTGGTGTCGGCACGCACTTCTAGCGCTGAGGCGATGAGGAGGAACAATGCGCCGAGAAGCAGCGCCGTCCTTTTCGTCAGGCTGTTGAGGGTCATGATCGGTCCTCTCTGTCGGTATGAGATTACTTGGCTATTCAGGTTTTGCGTATCTGCCGGACGGCGCCGCCGGATATGACGGCTTGCTTCCAGACCCGACACTCGAATGGGAAATTCTCGACGCCTTTAAAATTCACTTTTATCTCGATCAAATAACTATAATTAATTGTCAAATTTTTTTGCTCAGCTAGGTGAGCAACTCCGCATGCGCCGAACCACGACAGGCTTGCTCCAGCGTCAGACCGTCGAGAATCTCGGCGGCTGAATCGCGCACCTGGCGCATCGCGCGGCGGATAGCGCAGGACTTCTCGTCCGCACAATCGACACAGCGCCGGTAGCGCGTGAGACTCGCGCAAGGAATGGGCGCGAGCGGGCCGTCCATGATCCGAACGATCTGCCCGAAGGTGATCGTGTCCGCAGGCTTCGCCAAGGTGTAGCCGCCGTGCTTGCCGCGATGGCTATGCACCAACCCCTGCTTGCGCAGTTCGAGCAGGATCAGCTCGAGGAACTTGCGAGGCACGTTCTGTTGTTCGGCGATATCGCCGGCCTGCAGCAGTTCCCCGTTTTCCTGATTGGCGAGAGCGAGCATGGCTTTGAGCGCGTACTTGGCTTTTTGCGAGAGCATTTTGTCTATCTGTCTAATAGGTAATTAAATGCGAGCCGATGTGTCAACAACATTTTTACATCGCAGAACGGGAATCGCGTTTTAATTACGGATTATGATTGTGATTTAGAAGAAGCCCTTCTGTCCCTATCGACGCGCTCGATTATGCCAAAAACGGCAGCATTCCGATACCGGCGAAAACGCACCGGATTCAGGAATGCCAAAGATCGCTGATGCTGCTTGGGGAATCTCAGGCGGGCGAAGCGCCTGACTCGAGATAGGCGTCCCAGGCGGAGACGAGATCGCTCGCCTTGCCCCTGCCAAACACATAGCGGTCCGGGCGAGCCAGAACGGCCTCAGCCTCCGCCAGCATGGATTTGATCCGGTTGCCCTCATCCACAAGGGAGGGATCGGACAGGGCTACGGCAAAGCCACCTGCCTCGCGGAAGGAGGATGCCGCCGTCTCGCCGCCCTCGCGGAAGATAAGGACCGGGGCAAGGCCCGCAACGTCGTCGAGCCTCTTTCGGCCTTCGCCGGATCGAAGCCAAGGCTCCGGAAAGATGGAGCCCGCCAGATCGTCGCCGTGCAGCACACCGCTTTTCAGGCCAACCGTATCGACCATCTGCACAAATCGCTCGCTCTCGGGCTTCGAGAGCATGTCCCGGTCACGCGCAGCCGCTTCTTCTTCGTTCTGCGTACAGACGACCTTGCCCATGAAGACCGCCATCTCCGTGATGGCCCGCACATGCGGCTCGCGCTCAGTCTGATAACTATCGAGCAGCGCCTCGCCTGCGTGGCCATGAATGACGGCGGCAAGCTTCCAGGCAAGGTTCGCGGCATCGCGCGTACCGGAGCAAAGCCCCTGTCCCAGGAAGGGAGGCATCTGGTGCGCCGCGTCGCCCGCGAGCATCACCCGGCCCTTGCGCCACTCCTTCGCGATGACCGCATGGAAGCGATAGACGGCGCGACGGTCGATCTCCACCGAGGCCGGATCGACAAAGGGGCGCAGCAATTCGTCGATGAAGGAATCGGCGACGACTTCTTCCGGCTTCTCGCCCGGACGCAGCATGAATTCCCAGCGATGCCGCCCCGGTGACATTGGCACCGAGGTAACAGGGCGCTGCGGATCGCAATGCTGTAATCCGATAGTGGTGAGGCGTTCGCGCCCATCCTTGAGCCTTGCGTCGATCACAAGCCAGGGCTCATCGAACCCCATGTCGTCGAGCGCGATACCGGCGATACGACGAACGATACTCTGCCCGCCATCGCAGCCGATGAGATATTTCGCCTCAATGCGATAGACGCCATCAGGCCCCTCGATCTCCGCGATGACGCTCTCGTCGTCAGCAGTATAGGACTTGAGCGCATGGCCGAGCCGCGCCGAGACGCCGGGAATCTCGCCCAGCCGCGCGCGCAGTGCATGTTCGAGTGTCGGCTGGTGAAACATGGAGCTTTGCGGAAAGCCCGTCGCGGTAACGACCTCGCCGGGACGGAAGCCGATCAGCAATGAGCCATCGCGCGAGCGGAACTCATAGGCGGAAAGCGGCTGGCTCGCCTGCGACACGGCTTCTGCGCCGCCGGCGAGGTGGAGGAGACGCATGGTTTCATGGTCGATATGCGCCGCGCGGGGCATCGGATAGACGCTCGTGTCACGATCGATCGCAATCGCCGAAATGCCGAGGCGTCCGAGATAGACCGCCAGCGCCGCACCGACAGGTCCGAGCCCCGAGACGAGCACATCCGTCTTTTCCATTCTTGCCTCCTCCCCGAAGCGCGCGTCAGACGATGACCGTCTCGCCCTTCTCAGGCACGACGCGGTTCTCGATGTAGCCGAGCTTCTCGATCTCGACCTTCACGCTATCTCCGGCCTTGAGGAACACGGGCGGCTTCATGGCCACGCCGACGCCGCCCGAGGTGCCGCTGAAGATCACATCGCCCGGTTCGAGGGTGAAAGCCTGCGTGAGATGCGCCACCTGATCGAAGCAGTTGAAGATCAGATGTTTCGTGTTGGAGCTCTGGCGCAGCTCGCCATTGACCCAGCACTTGATGTCGAGCGCATGCGGATTGCCCACTTCGTCAGGCGTCACGATGTAGGGGCCCATGGGACCGTGCGTGTCGAAGCTCTTGCCGATCTGCCACGTATTGGTGCGGAGCTGCCAGTCGCGCACGCTGACATCGTTGCCGACGAAATAGCCCGCGATCACTTCATGCGCGCGCTCCACCGGCACATGGCGGCAGCGCTTGCCGATGACGAAGCACATCTCGGCTTCGTAATCGAGCATGGTGGAGACAACCGGAAGATCGATCGAGCCGTAAGGATCCTGCGCGCAATTATGCTGCTTGTTGAACCAGACCTGGTTTTCCGGCACCGGCATGCCGCTTTCCTCGACATGGTCGCGATAGTTGAGTCCGATGGCGAGTATCTTGCCGGGCTTCATCACGGGCGCGCGCAGCGTGACCTCGGTGAGCGGAAGAGCGGGCGCCGATGCGGGCACCTCGCGCGCCGCTTTCATCGCGGCGTCGCCCGCTTCGAGAAACGCCGTCATCTCCTGCGAAAGAGCGGGCGCGGCAACCGAGAGATCGACAATTCCCCGATCGCGGACGAGCCCGATACGTGTGCGGCCCTGATGCGTGAAGGTTGCGAGTTTCATGGACATGGTCCTTTTGCGAAAGTGAAGCGGAGATCAGCTGCCCATGGTGGGCGGCGCATCGGGCCCCCACTGCGCGGCCATCAATTCGGCAAGCCCCGCCTTGTTCGGCGGCGTCTCGTTGTTGAAGAGGTCGCCATCGGTCCAGTGCTCGACCGTGTGGCCCCAGGGATCGCGCCAGTAATCGAAAATCTGACTGCCGAGCAGATGACGCCCGACGCCCCATTCATGGCGGCGGCCCGCCTTCGCCAGATGATCGTGACCGGCCATCAGGTCGTCGAAATTCGCAACCTCGAAAGCGGCGTGATTGAAACCCGGCTGGCCCGTGCCGACGAGAAAGAGCGTGTGATGATCGACATGCATCGCGCCTCGGTCGCAGCGCAGGAAGGCGCCGAGGGCCATGTCCGGCGCAAGCTCGATTTCGTCCGATGTCACAAGGCCGAAGCGGCTCTTGTACCAGGCCTCGCTGGTACGGAAATCGGTGACGTTGATCACACAATGTCCGAGGCGCTTCACCTGCGAGGGGCCGCCGGCGATGCGCTGCGCTTCGCCGACGCGGCGGCGCGCCTCGCCCTCATTCAGAACGGGATGGCGCAGGACGGAAAGCGGCGGCTGCGGCGTCTCGCCGGCGACGACCTCGACGAGAAAACCATCCGGGTCACGCAGTCTGACGATCTTGCCGCCACCTGGCGCGTCATGATCCTCCACAACCGCCTTTTCGGATTCGGCAAGCCGTTGGAGATCGGCAAGGCTCTCGGCCTGAAAGGCAAGCCCCTCGAAGCCCGGTTCGCCCTTGCGCGTGACATGCACGAAGGGGCGCGCGTCGGTACCGCGCATATGCAGAATGTCGCTGCCCTTAGCCGCGCGAGCCATGCCGAACTCGCCGAGAAATGTTTCCATCTGATCGAGGTCGGGCGCGCGAAAGCGAACATAGGCGATGTCTGTAACGCGGATCATAGCCGTTCTCCCCTGTTTGAAAGCGTGAGATGCGAGGCGTCGAAGGGCCGCGCGAGAATGCGGGCGATATCGGCCCGGCGGACGCCGAGACCTTGCAGAAGCACCGTCGCAACTTCATGCGCATAGCCCTCGCCGCGCAGGATTTCAGGGCCTGCGCCTTTGTCGAGCAGATGCCGCATACCGGCCGTGCCCAGCGCGACGACGAGATGAAGCGCGACTTCGAGGCTCGGCACCTGAAGACGTCCGAGTTCCACGCCCTCGCGAAGATCGCCGAGCAGATGCTGATTGCCTGATTTGGCGATATCGACGCCACCCTCATAGATCCGCGAGAGAAGCCGGGCGCGCACCGGATCGCGGGCGACGAGATAGAGAAAAAGCCTGACGCCGCGCGACACGCGCTCCGCCGGATCGGCGATGCCCTCATTGAGCTCAGCAACGCCCTGGTTGAACTCGCGCCGGATGGCAGAGGCAACCGCGACCGCTATGTCCGCGCGGTCGGTAAAGTAGTTGTAGAAGGTGCCCTTTGCGACGCCCGCCAGGTCGACGATTTCGTCGATGGTCGTGGCATCCACGCCTTGCGCCGCGAAGAGCCGCGTCGCCGCTTCGACAAGCACGGCCCGCATGCGCTCGCGACGGCGCGAGCCATGTTCCACGGGCTTTTCCTCTGACGATCTTCTTCCGGCCATGCGCTTTCATCTCCAACTATGACTAAATAGTCATCAGGTGACTGTTTAGTCAAGTTAGAAATCTGCCGAAGGAAGGCGCGGTGTGCCTCAACCGGATTGGAAATGAATTTGGGACGGAGGCGCGGTGCCTACTGGCTTGAGCCGTCGTCGCTGCCGCCACTGCCACCCGTCCATGTGTCCGGGTTCGTCACGTTGTTCCACTTGTCCTTGGCGGCGTTCCATTGATCCGAAAGGGTGCTGCTACCGTTCCCCGAAGAATCCTCACTCGGGCAAGGAACCCAATTCCCGCTCGAATCATACCCGTTGCAGCCAACGGTATTCCCGTCCCCCGTTGCGTATTCGTCGGCAAGAACTACCGTCGGCGCAACCAACACCAGAAGCAGCGCCGCCGCATTCATCAACAACTTC
>JAJXZC010000022.1 GCA_021780275.1 Pseudomonadota bacterium | reverse complement strand
ACACGCTCGCGGTCGACCTAACAGTGTCCGCGGGGGCGTTGGTCACGGTTCCGCTCGCGCAAGCCGATGCGCTGATCACGCGATGCTACGTGGACGGCGAGGTGCTCGCCTACGAAACCGCGACGCTCACCTCCGCGTATCACTATGACCTGACCTACCTGCGCCGCGGGCAATATTGGTCGATGAGCGCGGCACATTCGGCCGGCGCGAAATTCATGCGCCTGGATGATGCGGTGTTCAAGACCGCCTGCCCCGAGAACTGGGTTGGCTCTACGATCTACGTAAAGCTGCTGAGCTTCAACAAGGCCACCGGCGGATTGCAGAGCCTCGCCGACGTGACGCCGGCGACCTATGTGGTGCAGCCAGTCGACATGGTGCTTACGAACGGCGTGGCGCCCGATACGGTGCCGATTAATCAGCGCCTGTACATTCCGGCGGGCGCGCAGTTCTCGCTTGCTCAACAGATGACCGACCTCGGTGAAATCACCTGCCTCGGACAATTAACTGTCAATTAGGAGCCGAAGAATGGGCCGACTGGTAGTATCGAACGAAGCAAATCCCGGCGCAAAAGGCTCCGGCCTCACGACGATCTATGCCAACGCCGCGGGGCAGCTTTGCTATGTTGGGAACGACGCCGTGGAACATCCGATGCCGTTTTCGGCGTCCGCGGTGGCCACGGCAGCGGCGCGAAAAACCGCGGATCAATCGCTCACCGCGCAGACGGCGCTACAGAACGACACGCAGTTGACTTTCGACATCGCGGCGAGCGAGGAGTGGGTCGCGGAGTTTTCGCTTGATGCCGGCGCGGCGCTCGCTACCACCGGCATCAAGCTCGGCGTGACCGCGCCTGCGGGCGCGACGCTCAACGTCAGCGCGGCATTGCTGCCAGACGTGATCGCAGCGGCGAACTTATCCGTGCTGCGCACGGTCACCGCAGGCGCGGCGCTGGATTTCACCGCATCGGGGGAAGTTGGCGTCGGGGACGCGGCGATCAAAGTTTCGGTCTGGGTGTTGAACGGCGCGACGCCTGGCGCTGTGCGACTGCAGTTCGCGCAGAGCACATCGAGCGCAACCGCGCTGCTGCTGCGCAAGGGCTCCGCAATGATCGCGAATCGGGTGGCGTGACATAAAACGTGGATAGAGACAACGAATAAGAAAGCGGACCCGCGTAAGCGGGTTTTTAATTTTCCGGGGGTGATATGAGCACACTGGATGATGAGGATGTGGAGAAAATCGTCCGCGCGATGCGCTCGTCGACGTGCGAACGGGAATGCGCGGTCGAATCGATTCCGATGCACGCAAAGCAGCATGAAGTCCTCGAGCGCTGGATCGAAAACGATACGCGCCAGCAGGAGCGCACGGAAAAGATAAAGACGCAGGTCATGGGCTGGAGCATCGTCACCCTACTGGGCGGCGTCGGAACGGGGATTTATCAGGCGTTTCGATTTCTTCGGCTTCACGACCTTGAGCCTTTTCCTCGCCGCGCTGCAACTGATGCTCGACCGCGGACAGCTGAAAGACTGGTTTTCCTCGCCGGAGATCATCACTTACGCCTGCCTTGGCGGGATTGCCTTTTACCTCTACACCGTCCATACGCTGACGGACGACCGGCCGTTCGTCAGCCCCGCGCTGTTCGCCGACCACAATTTTCTCGCCTCGAACATTTTCATCTTCCTGATCGGCGTGGTCCTGTTCGCCACGCTCGCGCTTCTGCCGCCGATGCTCCAGACGGAGATGCACTATCCGGTGCTGACCACCGGCCTCGTGACCGCCCCGCGCGGCCTCGGCACCATGCTGGCGATGATTCTCGTCGGACGCCTATCAGGCAGGGCCGACATGCGCGCGGTGATGACCGCCGGTCTCCTGCTGACTGTGGTTTCGCTGTGGATGATGTCGGATTTCGATCTGCTGATGGACGCGGGACCCGTCGTCTTTTCCGGCCTTTTGCAGGGATTTGGCATCGGTCTCTCCTACGTGCCGCTCTCGACGCTGGCCTTCTCCACCCTGCCCGCGCATTTGCGCAACGAAGGCACGGCGTTCTTCAATCTTCTACGCAACATCGGCGCCGCCATAGGCATTTCGGTCGTCTCCTTCCTGCTGGCGCGCAACACGCAAGTCGTGCATGCCGGCATGGCTTCGCACGTCACTCCCTATGACCTGCACGCCGCATCCTTCGCCGCTATGCATGTCGATCCTTCCAGCGCGGCGGGACTCGAAAAGCTGAACGCGATCATCACCCGTCAGGCCTCGATGGTTGGCTACATCGACGACTTCAAGCTGATGATGGTGATGATGATCGTCGTCATTCCGCTCGTCCTCCTGCTCCGCCGTCCGCAATATGCCGCGGCGGCGGAAACGGCGGTCATGGACTGAAAAGCGGCGGATGCCTCATCCGGACAGGCTTTTTATGATTTTCTGGACTTTTTCCTTGCTGGGCGGCTTGCCGAGAAAGCCTTTGGAGCCTTTGGCCTGCGCCTGCAAAACATTGTCCGCCGTGCTGTCCGCGGAAATGATGACGATGTTGGCGGCGGGCCAGCGCAGAAGGATCCTGTTCATGACGTCTATTCCGGAGCCGTCCGGCAGGTGGAGGTCTATAAACACGATGTCCGGCTCTTCTTTCATGTAGTTTTCCTCGACATGCGCGCCGTCGGAGAATTCAAACGCCGTTCCGTGCGCGGAAAGGATATGGCCGAGCGTTTTGCGGATGAAAAGATCGTCATCGATGACGAAAAACTTTTTTTCCGCTGATCGCTTCATGACAGGCGTTTGCGCTGATTTGATGCGGATCTCGATCGTTTGCAAACCGTTCCTGGAAATGTCTCTGATCGCAACGCTGCATTTATGATCGGGAAATTTTCTAGAAATCCCCGACTTCACGACGTTGATGTCGGGGTGCGGCCCCAGTTTCGCGAGGACAACGAATTCGTCGCTCTTCGTCTGAAAGATCGCGCCGTCAATCGCGCCGAAATAATCCTCCAGCTGTTCCGCAATGAAATCCGGTTCCGGCCGCTGGGTAGCATCGAACAGGACGTCCATTACCTTCCATTGGTCTATCTCATCTCTGATGCGATTAACCAGAAAATCGAATTTTGTCAGATTCATATGTTGGAATATTTCCACGGTCACCTCTCTTGAATCCGCGCGAGGATGCAATCTAACACGCTTGGAATACAACTACAAGTATGTAATATTTATATTAACTAAACCTTAGGAGGTAAGATAACCATGCCCCATTTTCTGCCTTCTTTCTTCTTTTACAAACAGGCGGCCGCTCCCTTCGCGCACGGCGTCTACAAAACAGATCTGGTTTTTCTTTCTTATATGGTGGCGAGCGCCGCCTCTTACGTCGCTCTTTTCATGACCCGCTGCATGGTCGAGGCGGATCATCCGAAGGAAAAAAAGCTCTTTCACTGGGGCGGCGCATTCGCCATGGGCGCAGGCATCTGGGCAATGCACTTCATCGGCATGCTGTCTTATAAAATGCGCATGGAAGTCGATTACAACCCGCTCATCACTTTTATCTCTTTTCTCATCGCCGCCGTCGTGGCCTATAACGTTTTCGGCATCGTCGGCCACGAGAAGCTGACATGGCGCGCCTGGCTCGCCGGGGCCGTACTGCTCGGTTTCGGCATATGCACGATGCATTACACGGGGATGGCCGCCATGGAGATGGATGCCAGCCTGCGCTATATCCCTTCCATTTTCATTCTCTCCGTGGGTGTCGCGGTGGCCGCCGCCGGCGCGGCGCTATGGATCTCTTTCGCGCTCGCGCGCCATGACGGAAAATACAAATATGCATACCGCGTGATGGCGGCCCTGATCATGGGCGTCGCCGTTTGCGGAATGCATTACACGGGCATGATGGCCGCCGTCATTCAGCCTTATGCGAATTGCAATTACGATCCGCAGCAAAGCTTTGACGTCATGGCGCTGACGATCGCCATGGCCACCGCCCTTATCCTCCTCACGGCGGCGCTGGGCGGCCTCTATAAAAAAGGCGGCGACAGGGGGTTTGCGCTCAAAATCAACAGGTTCGTCAGCACATTGAACACTTCGCGCCATCGGGCCGTTTTCTTCATCTGCGTCGGCATGCTGTTCATGCTTCCTTTCCTGGACCTGGTCCATGGCGCGGTCGTCGACGCAGGCATGAGGGTGGAGCGCGCACGCGAAAAGATCTGCTGGATAGGGGAGCAGCGCGCGGGCATGCATCTTCTTTCCAGCATGCAGAAAATGCGCGAGATGCAAGCGTTGTCAGGGCCCGCCGCCAGGAAACTGCGCGGGCGGGCGGCGGAGAGCGTCCATAGGGCCGTCGCCGGAGTCAGCAATGCCTTGCAACAGTGCTATTCGACGCCGGTCATACGCCAGAGCTGGGATATCGCGCGGAGAAACATAGAAAGAGGCCTGTCGAAAAAAAACACCGAAACAACCGGACAATGGGTCGATTACGCGGCGGACATATCCGGTGCAAGCGAGTTCCTGCGCTCCTTGCAGGATATATCCGTAGAAAAAACAAGGCGGCGCGCGGGGGCGCATTACCTGCAAAACCTTCTTGTCTGGCCGCTTCCCTCGGCGATGGAGGCGCTCTGGCAGCTCGGAACGGTTGCAAACAAAAACCCTTCCGCTTCCGGTCATGAAGAAATAACAGCCCTGACGCGCCTCCTTCTCTTCCGGCAAGACGAGATGGGCGTCATGATGCAGGGCGCCGCCATGGACAATGCCATCATGCCCCTCGCCGCGTTATACGATGGATGGGTTGTTCCCTCATATGAAAGGGTTTTCGCGCGACTTGACGAGCTTGTCAAAAACAAGGCGCGCGCCCTGCCCGCGGCGCGGACGCATATCGCCGCGACCGTCGGCGTATCGCAAATGTTCTACAATCAGGGCCTGGGGAAACTGTCCGATTTTTATGCGCGCCAGGAAAAGTCGGCGTTGCGTGAAAGGACGCTTTTGCTCTCGTCGACGGCCATCGCGTTTCCCGGCGTCATCATCCTTTTCCTGATCCTGTACCGCGGCCTGATCGTCCTTGAAGACTCGCGGAAAAAGATGCTTATCCTCAAGGAAAACGCGGAACAGGCGAGCAGCGCGAAAACGGAGTTCCTCGCCAACATGTCGCACGAGTTGCGCACGCCGCTCAACAGCATTCTCGGCATGGCCCAGCTTCTGGAAGGAACGGAGCTGCGCCCCAACCAGCGGGAATTCGTCGAATCCCTGTCGCGCTCGTCGCGCACATTGCTCGAAATCGTCAACGATATCCTCGATATCTCGAAGATCGAAACGGGAGAAATGGCTCTCGAACGCGTCGGGTTTGACGCCGCATACGCCATCGGCAGCGTCGTTTACAACCTGAAACCCCTCGCCGACGGCAAGGGTCTCAGTCTCGCCTGCCACATGCAGGACGGGCGCATGCCTTATGTCGTCGGCGATCTGCTGCGCTTCACCCGCATCGTGACCAACCTTCTCAGCAACGCCCTCAAATACACCGAGGTGGGTGGCGTCGACGTGCGTGTTTCATGGCGCGAAACCCAAAGGAACAGCGTCGTCCTGCTGTGCGATGTCGAGGACACAGGCATAGGCATCCCGAAAGACAAGCAGGAGAGCATCTTTCAAAAATTCGTGCAGGCCGATGCCTCGCACGCGCGCAAATACGGCGGCATGGGGCTCGGCCTTGCGATCACCAGGGAACTTGTGGACATGATGGGCGGAGAGATCAGCGTCGAAAGCGAAGTCGGCAAGGGCTCCGTCTTCCGTTTTTGCCTGCCGTTCAGGACCACGAACGAGATAACGCCGGAACGCCGCAGCCGCAAATTGCAGAAAAAGTTCTCCGGGATCATACCGCCCGCCGCCGCGCGCGTCCTGATCGCCGAGGATCACCGCGCAAACCAGATCTTCATCCGGCACGTCATGGAGAAGTTCGGCATAAGCAACTTCAAGATCGTCAACAACGGCAACGAAGCCGTGTCCTGCTACCGCGAAAGCGACTGGGACATGATCCTGATGGACGGACAAATGCCGGAGAAGAGCGGCTACGAGGCGACCCAGGACATCCGCGCCTTCGAGCTGAAAACCGGGAAACACGTGCCGATCGTCGCGCTGACGGCCAATGCCATGGCGGGCGAGCGCGAGGTATGCCTGCGTTACGGCATGGACGATTATATCAGCAAGCCGATCGACCTTGCGGAACTGCGGGAGATCATGTCGCAATGGCTACGCTTCGAAGACGCTCCGGAAAAAACGCCGCGGGAGGAATCAGGCGGCGGCGCGTCTTTCCCGATCGACCTGTCCGGCCTTCGCGCCCTGAGCGACGGCGATGCGGAGATGCAGCGCGAGCTTCTCGCGGCCTTCGTTTTCGAGTCGGACAAGAATGTCGGGAATCTTGAAAAGTCGCACGCCGGTAACGACATGCTCATGTGGAAGGAATCCGCGCACGCCATGAAGGGCGGCGCGGCAACGGCAGGCGCGGAACTTCTCCGCCAGCTTTGCGCCGCGGCGCAGGCTTTCGAAGGCGACGCCGACGCCCGCGCGCGGCTTCTTGCCGATATCAGGGAGGAATACGCGTCCGTCCTGCGCTACTTGAAGCAGGAAAAGCTGATTTAAACCCGCTGCGTGCGACAATTTGAATTGAATCCCGCCCGCGGCGCGGCTTATAATTCAGCCATCCGGTCAACATCGCAATAAAAAAAGGCCTCCCGCCATGGACACGATCCGCCGTATCTATCACCGCCTGCAGGAAGAAGAGCTTTCGTTGCTCAGGCAGCTGCGCGCGAAGCGGCGTGCGCGCCTGACGCAATCCGAATACACGGAACCGCGCCTCAGCCTCGGCGACCGCATCGCGGACGGCGTGGCGGCGACGATGGGCTCATGGCCGTTCATCATCACCCAAAGCCTGATCCTCATCGGCTGGATGATCCTCAACATCACCGCCTACATGCATCACTGGGACCCTTATCCCTTTATCCTGCTCAATCTCGCGCTGTCGTTTCAGGCCGCCTATGCCGCGCCCTTCATCATGATGAGCCAGAACCGGCAGGCGGCGCTCGACCGCCGCGACGCGCGGCACGATTACGACGTCAACGTCAAGGCGGAGCTGGAAATAGAGCTTTTGCACCAGAAGATAGACCATCTCCGCGCGACGGAAGTGCAGGAACTGATCAATATCATCCGGCGGCTGGAGGCGGAACTGATCGCGGCGCGCGCGCCGGATGAAGGCTGATCCCGTAGCGGCGCGCTACCGTTCTACATCGTTCTGGTTATTCTGAGTCCGACTTCGGTCGTGGTATTGTCGGGTTCCATTCCGATATGCCCCGGATCTCCCGGAATGGGGACCACGTTGGAATCCTTTATGTGCCAGTAATCAAACCATGGCCCCACCGACCAGCCGGACTGCTGAAACATGACGCTGCCGCGCAGCCCCATCCCGTGGCTTTGATGGTTGACGATATTCCCATAGGCCGCATTGGCATCCGAAAGATAGGATTTTTGCGTCCCCGCGGTGAAAAAATCATACTCGGTGTTCACCGACAGCCGCGCCGCGTCCGTCAGCCTGAAGCGCGATGTAAGCCCTATCGGAATATATTGATAGGTGCTTTGACGACGGTAGCCCGCCGAGCCAAGACTGGTGAGGCCGCGCGCGTCGTTATAAAGATAACGAAAGCCGTAACCGGTATAGGGCGAAAGGTCGACCGGGCCGTAGGTATAGTCCTTGCCGATCAGCCCGCGTATCTCCCAGATATTGTTCGTCTGGCCCGAAGCGGTGCCGCTGGCGCTGCTGTAATGGGCCGGGCCCAGCGCAAACCTGCCGTCGAGACGAAAATAAGCATCGGACAATCCTTGCAAAGGCGGCGTGGTATAGGCCGCCGTTACCCCCATCGGATAGCTTGAAATATCCACGAAGGGATTGGCGTTGCCCGTCTGCTCCCTGTATTTGTAGCGCGATATCTCAAGCCCGAACGTGAAGCCGGACCAGGTGGAGAGGTCATTTCTCCGATATGCCGCGCGCGGCGCTGGCGCTACCGGTACGGCCTTTGCTTGTTCGGCTGGAATATTTTGCGAAACCGTTTCCTGCGGCGAAGATGGAGCGGCAATTGGTTCAGGAGCTTGGGGCTGGATTGTTGTCTCCTGCACCGCAGGCGGCGGCGCACGATCAGGCAAAGCGACAGCGGCGGATACGAGAGCATCCACATTGATCATAGCGGAAGACAACTGCCCCACCGCGCCTTTTTGCACGATCACGCCAAGACCACCCTGATGCGTCACGAAAAGCACCGCGGAAGCGGGATTGTTCCCTCCGTCGACGCAGGCCGTGTCCGCCTGAAGCGTCGTGACATCGCCCGTGCGGCGCGGTTGTCCCAGTCTTTCGGCGAACTGGCCTTTGCAGGAGAAGGATATACCCTGCAGATAAAGCTCCGCCGTTTTCATGAGATCACCGCCAGGAAGCGGCGCAAGCTCCCGCGCAGATCCCTGCAGATTGTTTGCCCTCCAGTAGAAAGCATGGCTGTCAACACCGGTCTCGAGCTGTTGCGCCGTCGTCACATGTGAAGAGACCAGTATGTTTTGAAGATCGCTCATCATCGGAGAGGATGTGGCGGCAAGTGCGCCGGTGGACGAACAAATCCCTTGCGCCAATGCGCACCAGAAAGCCCCTATAACATAAGGCCTGAAACACCTCCGCCCGGTCATCCTGATGAAATC
>JAJXZC010000429.1 GCA_021780275.1 Pseudomonadota bacterium | reverse complement strand
TCCTCGATGGGCTTCGCCATGCTCTATTCGGTGGCGGATGGCAGCTTTTCGCCCTGGGCCTTGAAGCAGATGATCCGCTTCGTCCTGGGCGCCGGCATCATGGTCGTTGTCGCGCTGGTCGATCTCAGGCTCTGGATGCGGATTTCCTATCCCCTTTATGCGATAGCGCTGGTGCTGGTCACCGCGGTCGACATTGTGGGCTTCAAGGGCATGGGCGCGCAGCGCTGGCTCAATCTCGGCATCATTCAGCTGCAGCCCTCGGAAATCATGAAGGTCGCCATTCTTCTGGCGCTTGCCCGCTATTTCCATGGCTTGACGCTCGAAGAGGTGTCGCGCGTCAAGAATCTCATCATTCCCTTGCTCATCGTCGTTGTGCCCGTGGGGCTTGTGGTGAAGCAGCCGGATCTGGGCACGGCGATTCTGCTCACCGTGTCCGGCGGCGTTCTCTTCTTCGCGGCGGGCCTCGCCTGGCGTTATTTCATTTTGGGCGGCCTTGCGGTTCTCGCGGCCATCCCCGTCATCTGGGAAAGGCTGCACGACTATCAGCGCAATCGCGTTTTCACTTTTCTCGATCCTGAACGCGATCCGCTGGGCGCGGGCTATCACATTCTGCAATCGAAGATCGCGCTCGGTTCAGGCGGCGTCTTCGGCAAGGGCTTCATGGCGGGTACGCAGGCGCATCTGAACTTCCTGCCGGAAAAGCAGACCGACTTCATTTTCACCATGCTTTGCGAAGAGCTGGGCTTTGTCGGCGGGTTGACGCTGCTCGCCTTCTATTCGGTGGTGCTGATCTATTCCTTCAGCGTCGCCGTGCAATGCCGCAACCAGTTCGGCAGGCTGCTGGCGCTGGGCGTATCGGTTTCCTTCTTCTTCTATGTCTTCATCAACTCGGCAATGGTCATGGGGCTCCTGCCGGTGGTTGGCGTACCGCTGCCGCTGGTTTCCTATGGCGGCACAGCCATGCTGTCGCTGATGTTCGCCTTCGGCCTGCTGATGAGCGTCTATATCCACCGGAACCTCGAAATCGCCCGTGGCAACAACGCTTTCTGGTGAGCCAGCCTCCCTTTTCGGCCTGATCGGAAAGGAGCGGGGCGCCGCCAAAAATAGTTCATGAAGGTTGCTGGACAGACCCTCCGAGCTTTGCTATTAGCAGCGCTCTCAGACGGATTTGGTGGTCCCTGAGACCCGCGGCCGAAACTGCGATGCAGGTCAGGCCCTCGGCGGGCGCATAGCTCAGTTGGTAGAGCAGCTGACTCTTAATCAGCGGGTCCGTGGTTCGAGCCCACGTGCGCCCACCAATTTTACCGGAGGCGGAAGCTGCCTCGTTGCTCATCTCCCCGCTGCGACATTTCGACTGGCGACCTTGCGTCCGCGCAGGATTTTGCGCGTGCGAGCGTATGACTATTCGTCAGTAGCAATCGTGATGCCGGTAGGGTGGGGCTTCCACCCGTTTAGAAGGAGCGCAGCAGGACATGAGCAACGCCACAACCAGACGCGATCGTATTTTCGGTATCGTGCCGCGCAATTGGGCGACGCCGTTGACGGCCTCCGTCTTTGCCGTGATCGGCGTGTCGGGCCTTATGCTCTTTTTCGGCCTCTTCGAGGATAGCGTTAAGGAGATGCACGAATGGATCGGGCTCGCCTTCGTCGCCGTCGTGATTCTTCATCTCGCGAAAAACTGGATGCCCCTTCAGGTTATGCTGAAGCAGAAGGCCACCAAGGCATCCGCCCTTGCGGTCGCGCTTGTCGCCGCCGTCTTCATCGGTGGCGCGCTGATGGGTGGGGAGGAGGAGAATCCGCTGCGCGTCATGGCGCGCGCCGTTGAAACCGCGCCCCTCGAAGCCTCGGCGGCGGTGCTCGGCATTTCACGGGATGAGGTCTTCGCGCGGCTGCGCAAGGCCGGTATCGAGCCGGCCGCCGATGCGCGTTCGCTCGCTGAAATCATCAAAAAAAGCGGCGTGGATTCGCGCCGCGTCATCGGTGCGGTGGTAGCCCCCGCACAGGAATGAAGCATCGTCGGCCGTCCTTCTGCGGATTCGCGTGAGAGCTGTTTTTCAATCTGGGACGGTTCGATTTTGACTTTCCCGCTATTCCCGACTTCAAATGGAGCTTTAGAACAGAGCGCCATATTCTTGTCGGGGTTTTCTCACAGTGGAACAGGCTTCCGAGAAACCGGACGTCATATTCGTCAGCTTCGACGAGCCGAATGCCGATGCGCATTTCGAGAGGCTGAAAAGTTTTGAGCCCGCTGCGAAGCGCCTGCATGGGGTACGCGGAATTTATGCCGCCTATCAGGCTCTGGCGCAGCTCGCCACCACGTCCCACTTTTACATGGTCGATGCCGATAGCTGGATACTGGACGGTTTTTCCTTTGAGGTGCCGGATCATGCTGCGCAGGCCGACATCCGGATGTGGAGCGCGCGAAATGCCGTGAACGGCCTGCGTTGGTTCAATGGTGGATTGAAGCTCCTGAGCAGACGCGCGGTGGAGTCGATGAAGCCGAATGCCATCGACTTCTTTTCTTCCATGGAAGGCGAGCGTGTGCTGACGCGGGAGATAGCCACGGAGACACGGTTCAATGCGACGCCTTTTCTCGCCTGGCGGGCCGCTTTCCGCGAATGCACGAAGCTGACGGGGAGGGTGGTCCGGTTCCGTGATGCCGCGCAGCATCTGGAAGTCTGGCAGACGCAAGGGGCGGACAAGATCAACGGCACATGGTGCATGCTGGGCGCGCGCATGGGCGCGAATTTTGGCCTGAAGAATCAGGAGAGCAATGAACTCCTCCGGATTAACGACATGGGATGGCTGAACGCCGTTTTTGAAGAAGCGCGGAAATCCAACGCCATAGCGAAGATAGAAGAGGAAGCCTGCCGCGGCTGATATCTCCCACCCGGTGGAACCGTCAGGCGAAGGGCACGCTCAATGAAAGATGGCGCGGACGCTTCGCCAGGCTTCTCAAATCGTGAAGCCTTCGCCCAAGGCTGTAGCGCCATGTGCGCTTCGGCTTTCGCGCGCGATGAGCTTCGATGCTGCTGTCGGTCTGGGGCTGACCAAGATAAGGCGGCTGAGCGCAAAGCGCAGGCGTCATCTGATAGATGTGGAGCTGTGAGAATTCCGGAATGCGATGATCGAACATCAATACGTCCACCGGATAGCGATAGCCCTCCGAAAGCTTTAGCAGCTTCTTTGCGCCGGCGCAGCTGACGATATAGCCGCCGGCGCCAAGATGGCGGGAGCGAAGCCGGTGGAGTTTCCTGTCGTCGATCTGGCCCTCCGGCTGCTTGTCGAGCAGGACGTCCTGCTGCGTCGTCTCGATCTTGATGAGATCATAGGCGGAGGGCAGCCAGTCGTGTTGCGCGACGATGCGGTTGAAATCGGAGCTGAGCGTCGCATCGTCTTCGAGCACGCAAGCGCAGGGATCGCCATTGGCAAGCAATTCCGCCCATGCCGTACGATGGCTTTTCGTACAGCCGATCTCCGGCGGGGTAAGATCGTAGCCATTCGGAAAATGGAGGCCACGCGCAAGCTCTCGTGGGGGGAGCTTCCATCCGTCAACTGCGGCAATGCGCCGAAGGCCCGGTACCTGAGCACGCATCGCCGCCAGACGCTCAGTCTGGCTCTCAAGATTGATGACGTAGACGTTCAAGCGAATGGCTCCAGTGAATCAAGTTTGAAAGTATGCTGAAAAGATTCGCTTCAACTATATCGGCACGAACGAAGTGCCGCCACTTTGGCAGCAATTTGTCAAAAATGCATAGAAATTAGTGTGATCGAGCATGAGCAAGGCCTTCACGAAAGAAAGTGAAAACGACCTCGACGACGATCTCGAGACAACGGACGCTTTGCCGCCGGGCACGAAGAATTACATCACGCGTAAGGGCTTTGATCGGCTGCAGGCGGAGCTTCGTCATCTTAAGCGCGTCGAACGACCAAAAGTTGTTGAGACGGTTGCATGGGCCGCAGGCAATGGCGATCGCTCGGAGAATGGCGATTACATTTATGGAAAGAAGCGCCTGCGGGAAATCGACCGCCGTATGAGGTTTTTAGGCAAGCGGCTTGAGATCGCGGAGGTCGTCGATCCGGCGCGCCAGACGAAACGCGATCAGGTCTTTTTCGGCGCGACCGTGACCTATGAGAATAAGGCGGGGGAGGAGCGGACGGTGCGAATCGTCGGCGTGGACGAGGCACAAAGCGAACTCGGCGAGATAAGCTGGGTATCTCCGGTCGCGCGGGCCTTATTGAAGGCGGAGGTGGGCGATCAGGTCGAAGTGCGCACGCCGAACGGTCCCGAAATGCTCGAAATCGTCGATATCCGATATGAAGAAAAATGAAAAAGGCCGGGAAAGTTGAAGTTCCCGGCCTTTCAATTCATTGAAGTCAGTCGCTGAAATCAGCCGCCATTGGCCGAGCGCTTGCGGGCGCGGCTGCCGGGGCGGTTGCGGCTTTGGTTCCTGCCGCCATCATTCTTGCGCTGTTCGCCCTGGGCCGCTGCGGCGTGACCGCCAGCGCCGGGGCGCTTGCCATGCGCCTGCGACTTGCCTTGCGGCTTGCCGCCGCGCGGCTGGCCCTGCTTCGGGCGCTGCTGGTGGCGGCGTTCGCCCTGGGGCTCCGCCGCGAAGGCGGCCGAAGGCGTGTCGCCGATCAGCGGGCGCGTATCAACGACCTGGAGTGTGCGGCGCGTCAGGCGTTCGATCTGCTTGAGATAGGAGCGTTCCGAAGCATCGCAGAAGGAAAGCGCGATGCCGCTGGTTCCAGCGCGAGCCGTGCGGCCGATGCGGTGGACATAGCTTTCCGGTTCGTTCGGCAATTCGAAATTGATGACATGCGTGATGCCGTCGACGTCGATGCCGCGCGCCGCGATGTCTGTCGCGACGAGGACGCGCGCCTGACCGCTGCGGAACTGTTCCAGAGCGCGCTGGCGCGCACCTTGCGACTTGTTGCCGTGGATCGCTTCCGACGGAACGCCGCCCTTTTCGAGCTGTTCGCTGACGCGGTTGGCGCAATGCTTGGTGCGCGTGAAGATGATGACGCGGGAGAGATCGGGATTTTCGAGAAGCTTGGCGAGAAGCTCGCGCTTGCGCTTCTGGTCGACGAAGAGGACATGCTGTTCGATGCGATCGACGGTCACGACTTCCGGCGTGACTTCGACGCGAACCGGCGAGCGAAGGATTTCCGCCGCCAGAGATTCGATCGACTTCGGCATGGTCGCGGAGAAGAGCAGCGAATGGCGCTCGCGCGGCATGGTGGCGATGATCTTCTTCACATCGTTGACGAAGCCCATGTCGAGCATGCGGTCGGCTTCGTCGAGGACGAGGATCTTCGTGTCGGCAAGCTTCACATGGCGCTGGTTCATCAGGTCGAGCAGGCGGCCGGGCGTGGCGACGAGAATGTCGACGCCGTTCGCCATCGCCTTCACCTGGCGCAGCTGGCTTACGCCGCCGAAGATGACCGTGTGGCTGAGATGAAGGTTGCGGCCATAAACGGCGAGGCTCTCGTCGATCTGGATGGCCAGTTCGCGCGTCGGCGCGAGGATAAGCGCGCGTGCGCCGCGGGGCGTGCGCTTCGTCTGGTCATGGGCGAGTTTCTGGAGGATGGGCAGCGCGAAAGCCGCCGTCTTTCCGGTGCCCGTCTGTGCGAGGCCGAGGAGATCGCGGCCCTGCAGCAGCGAGGGAATCGCCTGCAGCTGAATGGGGGTGGGGGTTTCGTAGCCCTCGGCGGCAAGCGCACGGCAAATAGGCTCGACAATGCCGAGGTCGGCGAAAGTTTGGGTCGTCATTCTGTCACTAATCTTTCAGACAAGCGGATCGGCGCCGACCGGAATGGTCGGACCTCTGGCGCGGGTTACCGCGTCCAACGCGCTTGGATCGGGGGGATCTGACTGTGCCGAGATTAGGCGCGTCCGGGGCGCAAGGCCCGCTGAAATGGACGGCGCAAAGCGCGCTCGCGAGAACAGTCACCGGGGTAGATGCGCTCTCCATCGCCATAAGTCAAGGTGCCGCGAGGTTATGATATTTTCCGGCGCTCCGAATTTGGTGCATTTCCTTCATATTTCGAGCCGGCGAACATCGTCGCGAAGACGCGCGGCGGGCGCCTTTCCCCATTGAGGCGGCGCCGTATTCTGGGCATGATCGCGCCATTCGCGAGGCTGAAGGCGTGAAGGGGAAGCGATGATAACTGCCTATGTGAGATCGAACGGCACGCTCAGCCCCTTGCCCGTCGAACCTCATGGGCCGATCCCCGAAGCCGTGGTCTGGCTCGATCTGCTGGAGCCGACGCCGGAAGAGGAGCGCTTCGTCGACGAGGTTCTGGGTCTCGACGTTCCTTCCGAAGAAGAGATGCAGGAGATCGAGGTTTCGAGCCGCCTCTACCAGGAGCGCGGCGCGCTCTACATGACGGCGACCGTCATGGTCGGCGCCGACACGGCAAAGCCCGGCCGCTCGCCCGTCACCTTCGTTCTCGTCGGTCACCGCCTGCTCACGCTGCGCTATGCCGAGCCGCTGCCTTTCCGCGTTTTCGCCGCAAAGGCGAGGCGCCACACCGTCCTGTCGAGCACGGGCGAGGAGGTACTGGCGGGGCTTCTCGACGCCATCGTCGATCGCGTCGCCGATATTCTCGAACGTGTGCAGGGTGAAATCGACACGCTGTCGAGCGATATCTTCGTGCGGGATGACAGCGCGGCCAAGCTCGATTTCGATGAGGTGTTGCGGCGCGTCGGCCAGGTTCAGGCGCTGACCACCCAGGCGCGCGAGAGCCTTGTCAGCATCGCCAGGCTTCTGAGCTTCATCGGCAGGCCTGCGGAAACGAAGCTGCCCAAGGCCTTCGAGCGTGGCTTCAAGACCATCGCCCGGGACGTCATGGCCTTGAGCGACCATGCGAGCTTCCTGACCAGCAACATCAACTTCATGCTCGATGCCACGCTCGGCATGATTAACAACGAGCAGAACGGCATCATCAAGATTTTCTCGGTCGCCGCCGTGGTCTTCCTGCCGCCGACCCTCGTCGCCAGCATTTACGGCATGAATTTCGACATCATTCCCGAACTGAAATGGCAATTCGGCTATCTCTGGGCAATCGGGTTGATGGTCGCTTCGGCCATTGTGCCGTACTGGTATTTCAAGCGGCGCGGCTGGCTCTAGGCCGCGGGCTCAGGGCGATTGAGCCTGTGAAAATGAAAGCTCTGCAATGCCTGGCTTCCGGGTGCCAAATTCCCTTGCGGTACCATGTGATAAAATGTTCACTACGCGCCGAATGGGGCGGCAGGTTCCGCCCGAAAAACCGGAGAAATCTGCGCTTTTTGAGGGCGGTCGCAAGCCGACTCGGAAGGTGGCAAACGGCGCGTCTGGCGCCTGAGAGGGACGAATGGGCCTCAAGGTTCTGATTCTGGGTGTAAACGGCTTCATCGGCAGCCATCTCAGCGAAACGATACTGCGAACGAAGAGCGACTGGGAGGTCTATGGAATGGACCTCCAGCAGGACAAGCTGGAAGGCTGCATGGGCCATCCGCGCTTCCACTTCGTCGAAGGCGATATCACCATCAACAAGGAGTGGATCGAGTATCACGTCCGCAAATGCGACGTGGTCCTGCCGCTGGTGGCCATCGCGACCCCCGCTATCTACGTCTCCGACCCGCTGCGCGTTTTCGAGCTCGATTTCGAGGCCAATCTCGCCATCGTCCGCTACTGCGTCCGCTACAAGAAGCGCGTCGTGTTCCCCTCGACCTCGGAAGTCTATGGCATGTCGCCGGACCAGGAGTTCGACGAGGAGACCAGCAATCTGGTGCTCGGCCCCATCGGCAAGCAGCGCTGGATCTATTCCTGCTCGAAGCAGCTTCTCGACCGTGTGATCCATGCCTATGGGCTCAAGGACCAGCTGCGCTACACGCTGTTCCGCCCCTTCAACTTCATCGGCCCGCGCCTCGACAACATCATGGCCGCGAATGAAGGTTCGTCGCGTGTGCTGACGCAGTTCCTCGGCAATATCCTGCGTGGCAAGGATATTCAGCTCGTCGATGGCGGCGCGCAGAAGCGTTGCTTCATCTATATCGACGACGCGGTCGAAGCGCTGATGCGCATTCTCGAAAACGAGAACGGCATCGCCGATCAGCGCATTTTCAACATTGGCAATCCGACGGCGGAGCTGTCGATCGCTGAGCTCGCCGAGATGATGCTTTCCGTTGTTGCCGAGTTCCCCGGCTATGAGAACGTGGCCGACCGCGTGAAGCTCGTGAACACGAGCTCGGGCGAATATTACGGCAAGGGCTACCAGGACATGCTGGTGCGCGTTCCTTCCATCAAGGCGATCCAGTCGCTCGGCTGGAAACCCACGACCGATGTTCGTTCCGCCATTCGCAAGACGGTCGAATATTATATCGACCAGTTCGGGCCGGCCGCCGATCAGAACGCCGTCGAAACCGAGTTGCTGTGACAGGCGGCCAATTGCCGTCTGCCTTTAGTGGCCCGCCGTTAGTGGCCCGCCGTTAGTGGATTGACATGAGCGCATCGAGGCTCGCCATCAAGATCGACGTCGACACCGACCGCGGTACGCGGGAGGGCGTGCCGGCCTTGAGGGATATTCTCGCGCGGAAGGGCATTCCGGCGACGTTTCTCTTCTCGCTCGGGCCGGATAATACGGGGCGCGCCATTCGCCGTATCTTCCGGCCGGGCTTCTTCAGCAAGGTCAGCCGCACTAGTGTCGTCTCGACCTATGGTCTGCGGACGCTGATGAATGGCGTCGTCCTT
>JAJXZC010000397.1 GCA_021780275.1 Pseudomonadota bacterium | reverse complement strand
CAAACAATAAGAGCCGAAATCCGGCTCAGGTGTCCGGCTTCATTTCGGAATGGTGTCCGGCTTCATTTCGGAACCCCGTCCGGCATCAAATCGGAAACTGTGTCCGGCTTGCCTCGGAATTCGCACGGTTTTCGTCGAGTCCGGCGGAAACCGAGTTTTTGTTATCTGAGGGCGCCAGGAGTCTATCGCCTCGGAAACTGACGAGAAAATTCGCTCATTAATTGTGCGAATTTTCGGGACACGAATAAATCTCTCGGATTCTCAGGGAGTTAGGGGAGACAAGGCAAAACGGCCCGTCACCACCTCATTGACAAACCGTATATTCGTATTGTTTTATCACTCCAACAAACGGCGGCACCATTTGCCTGCCTTTCGAGGAAACGTCCGAAATGAAAGCGAAACATGTCGCCGACGCGCGTGAGCGCGTTGCGCAGCTCCTTCGCGGAGGCGCAAAATGACTGCTGCGAACAACAGCAAGCACGGTGGCCGGATCGTTATCGTCGGAGCGGGCCAGGCCGGCGCTCGAGCGGCTGAAGCTCTGAGGGCCACCGGTCATTCCGGGTCGATCGCTCTGATTGGCGAGGAGCCGCATGAGCCTTACGAGCGCCCACAGCTTTCCAAGGAAACGCTTCTCAAGCCCGGCGCGCCGGTCATCAAGATCAAGGACCAAGCAGCCTGGAGCGCGCTCGACGTGGATTTGTATACGGGTTGCCGCGTGGTGGCTTGCGACGCCGAGAAGCGTCGTGTGGAACTCACCGACGGGCGGCTGTTTCGCTTTGATCAGCTCCTGGTGACCACCGGAGTGAGGCCTCGGCGGCTTCTCTCGCTCGAAAATGGTTCTGTCCCTGTCCTATACCTGCGTACGATCGAGGACGCACTTGCTTTGCGTGCGGCGTTTCGCCCAGACGCGCGCGTTGTCATAATCGGCGGTGGCGTTATCGGTCTGGAGACCGCAGCCGCCGCGGTCGCCGCTCAATGTTCGGTCAGCGTCATTGAGACAGCGACAACATTATTGGCGCGCGCGCTGCCCAAGGCCGCGAGTGATTTCCTGCTCCGGCGCCACCAAGCCGTTGGTGTAGATTTCCACTTCGGCGTGCAGGCGAAAGTGGTTGACGGACACGAACTCGTCCTTTCCAATGGCTCGCGCCTTGGGGCCGACGTCATTGTTGTCGGAATCGGCGCCGTTCCCAATGTGGCGCTCGGCGAACATCTCAAGCTTGATGCGGCCGAAGGCTTTCGCGTGGACGATTGCGGGCGCACGGAAGCCCCGCAAATCTTCGCTGCGGGCGATGTCGCCTCGCAGCGAGACCCCGAAAGCGGTCGCTGGCGTCGCGTCGAGACCTGGGCGAATGCGCAAAACCAGGCGATCGCAATCGCCAAGACCATGGCGGGCGTCGCTACGCCCTATCAAGAACCGATCTGGTTCTGGTCAGATCAGTATGATTTCAACTTGCAAGTAGTCGGCGACATGGCCGGCGGCGATGTCATTTGCCGCGGCGATCCCGCCAGCGATCGCTTCACGCTTCTTTGCTGCGACGAGAATGTTGTTCGGGGCGGTGTGACGATCAATCGCCGTCCCGATATGGCGGCTCTGCGCAAGCTCGTGGCCGAGCGGACGGCGGTGGATCCGGCGACGCTCGAAAACCCGTCTATCGATCTACGTAAAGTCGCCTAACAGGGAGGAAGGCTGCAATGCCGCCTGAGCAAAAGATTGTCAACATCGACGAAGGGCAGCGAAGCTTCACCGTCGCCCGGCAGGCTTATTCCTCGCCGGAGATTCACAAGGCCGAAATCGCGAATATATTCGACAAATGCTGGCTGTATGTCGGCCATGCCAGTGAGCTGAAAAAGGCGGGCGACTTCGTCACACGCTCTGTCGGTGGCCGTAAGCTGTTGTTCACGCGCGACACCAAGAACGTCTTTCACGCGCTGCTCAATTCCTGCCCGCATCGCGGCGCAAGTGTCTGCCGTGAACGCAACGGCAACGCCAAATCCTTCCAGTGCTTCTACCACGGTTGGGTCTTTGGTCTTGATGGCAAAATTCGCGATCTGCCCGGCAAAGAAGGCTATCCAGCCGATTATATGGAGCGCGCGCAAACGAGCCTCACTCCTGCGCCAAATTTCGACCAGTATCGGGGATTCTATTTCGTCAACTTCGACCAGAATGCCGGCTCTCTGTCGGCTTATCTCGCCGGGGCGAAGGAATATCTCGATCTGATCGCAGATCAATCCGATGTCGGCATGGAAGTGGTTGGAGGAACGCAGGAGTATTCCATCCGCGCCAATTTCAAGCTGCTCGCCGAGAACAGCTATGACGGCTACCACGCGTCAATCAACCATTCGACCTATCTCGAATATTTGAAGGGCACGACCGGCGGCCTCGTTCCGATCAAGCTCGAAGGGATCGCGCGCGACCTCGGCAATGGTCATGGCGTGGTGGAATATCGTGCGCCATGGGGTCGCCCCGTCGCGCAATGGATTCCCGCGTGGGGCGAGGACGGCAAGAAGCGCATCGAAGCCATCTACGACAAGCTGGTCGAACGCCATGGCAAGGAACGCGCCGACCGTATGGCCTTCACCAACCGGAACATGCATATTTTTCCGAACCTCGTCGTGAACGACATCATGGCGATCACGGTGCGGACCTTCTACCCCGAGTCGGCCGACCAAATGTCGGTCAACGCTTGGGCGCTCGCCCCCGCGGATGAAAACGCGGACGATCGTAGGGTCCGGTTGCACAATTTCCTTGAATTCCTCGGCCCGGGCGGCTTCGCAACGCCGGATGACATCGAGGCGCTCGAGCAGTGCCAGGCGGGCTTCTCGAACATGAAGGAAGTCGCGTTCAACGATATTTCCAAGGGCATGGGGAAAGAGGTTCCGTCCTATGACGACGAGGCGCAAATGCGCGCCTACTGGAAGGAATGGAGCCGTCGCATGGAAGGAGTCGAGAGATGAGCGCCTTGTTGCAACTGGACACTCTCAGCCGTGTCGATGTCGAGGATTTCTTGTTCTATGAGGCGAGTCTGATCGACAGCTGGAAATTAAATGAATGGTTCGATCTGTTCACGGAAGATGGCGTCTATTACGTCCCGTCGACCGACGTCGATCCCATGGCCAGTCCCGACAATAATCTGTTCTATATCGCGGACGACCACTATAGGCTCGGCGAGCGAGTCAAGCGCTTGTTGAAGCGCACGGCGCATGTCGAGTTCCCGCGCTCGAAGATCTGCCATTTGGTGAGCAATGTTCGCATCATCGAGCGCAATGGCGATGAAGCCTTCGTGAGCGCGGCCTTCGCGACCTACCGTACCAAATTTGCCGTCACGGACGTCTATTTCGGAACAGGTTATTACCGGCTTGTCGTCCGCGACGGCAAGATCTGCATCCGCGAAAAGCGTTCGGTGCTTGCGTCGGACGGTCTTCGCTCACAGGGGCGTGTCAGTTTTATCCTTTGAGCGGCCGACTTCAAGGCCTCGCTGCCCGGCGCGGCGAGGCCTTCATAGGAGAAACGGGGGGTCCATGGACAGGCCATTGGCAGGAAAGGTCGCCATTGTGACCGGCGCAGCACGCGGCATCGGTTTCGCCATCGCGCAACGTCTCGCTGACGACGGCGCCAAACTGGTCTTGTCGGACGTCGACGCCGGAGCACTTGGCGAGGCGACTTTGGACTTAACGCGCGCCGATGGCCGGGCGCCGGTCGTCGTCGCAGGCGATCTTTCGAAACAGGAGATTTCGCGCAGCCTTGTTGACCAGGCTATGGCGGCCCATGGAGCGATCCATATTCTGGTCAACAACGCCGGCGGCGGTGTGATCCTGCCTTTCCTCGACCAGACGCCGGAGACACTGCGCGCGACCATAGATCGCAATCTCTGGACCGCGCTCTGGGCGTGCTGGCACGTTCTGCCGATCATGAAGCGCCAAGGCTATGGCCGCATCGTCAATCTGGGCGCCGACAGCGTGCGCAACGGTCTGTGGAGTCATGCGGCCTATAACGCCGCCAAAGGCGGCGTTCACGCCTTGACCACGGGGCTCGCACGCGAATTCGTGCTGGATGGAATTACAGTGAACACGGTCGCGCCATGTGCAGTGAACACCCCGCAGCTGAGCGATTTTGAACGGAAGGCGCCCTCGCTAGCGCAGAAATTCCTCAGCGTCATCCCGATGGGGCGGCCGGCGGAAGTAGCGGAGGTCGCTTCGATGGTAAGCTATCTGGCGCGTGACGAGGCGAGTTTCGTCACCGGTCAGGTGATCAGCGTGAATGGCGGCAGCACAATGCTTTGACGTGGTGAGAAGATGCAGAACATGGCGTTAGTGAAACTATTCCCGGCGGAAGAACTCGAGGAAGGCGATATGCGCCAAGCGCAGCTTTCTGACGATCACGCGATCGCGGTCTATCGGGTCGGCGGAAAGTTCTACGCGACCGATGATCGTTGCACGCATGGCGACGTTTCGCTGACTGAGGAGGGTACGCTCAGCGGCTGCGAAATCGAGTGCAGTTGGCATTTCGGCTCTTTCGATATCAGGAACGGTGCACCAACCGCCATGCCCTGCGAGATTCCGCTGAAGATCTATCCCGTGCATATTGAGGATGGAGTGCTCTATGTCGAAGTCTAGCCCTCAAATGGCTGAACATGATCTGGCAGCGGCACCGTCCATTGCTGCCGATTGGGCGCCGTCTTCCCCGCGCGTACGCCGGTCGCAGATCGAGCGCAGCGAGGAGACGAAGAGGCGCATCCTCGAAGCTGCCGCGCGTCTCATCGCGCGCAAAGGCTATGCCGAATTGCGCGTTGCCGATGTCGCGTCGGAAGCGGGCGTCTCCGTCGGCGCGCAACAGCATCACTTTCCGCATAAGGACGCACTGGTTGTCGCCGTGATCGAACATTGCTTTGGCGAGGCCAGCGGGAGCAGCCGCAACCGGACGACAGAAGGCGCCACGCCCCATCAGGTCCTCAGGCTGGCGATCGACGACGCGAAGGCCTTCTTCTTCAGTGACCATTTCTTGATCGCGATCAATATTGTTCTCTCGACCCAGCCTCCATCGGGGGTACGCGAAGCCGTCCTCAATATTTCCCGTGAGGCGCGGCTGCCCGTTGAGCGAGCTTGGCGTGATGCGATGATCGCCGCTGGATTTCCCAAAGAAGTTGCTGGCGACGTCATCACCATGAGTTTTGGCCTCATTCGCGGTTTCGCTATTCGACGTCTCTGGGATTCGGACGAGGAAGGCCAAAAGCGCTACATGGCCCTGTGGGAAGAGATGGTCGGGTTGCTGATCGAGCGTCATCGGTCAGAACAGAAGGGGCGCCGCGAATGAGCCGCACCGCTTCGCTATCCTTGGCTTATGCGTGTTTGCCGGCGAAGGATCTCCCTTCAGCGCGCGCTTTCGCCTTGGACATCATCGGACTCGAGGAGGTCGAAGTCGGCGAGGGCGCCCTCGCTTTTCGATCCGACGAACGCACTTACAGCCTTGTTTTTCAGCAATGCGAACAGGCGTCGAGCCTTGGGCTGTGTGTCGATGACGAAGAAATCGACCATACGGCGAAACTGTTAAACGCAAATGGCTTCGACTGCTATTTCGCCGATCAGGCCTTCACCAAATCGCGCGCGGTACATCGCGCTTTGGTCGCCTTCGACGCCTCAGGCAATCGGATCGAGTTCGTAACGCGGCCGCAGGTCAGCGCGCGACGCTTCTTTCCTTCTCGCGACGCCGGCGTTGTTGACTTCCAAGGCGTCGGCTTGAGATCCGTCGACATCGAGCGAGACTTGTTGTTTTGGTCGTCGCTGCCGGGAACACGCGTTAGCGACCGTGTCGGCGACATCGCCTATCTCTCGATCGACGAGAGGCATCACCGTATCGCGCTCTATCCATCGCAGCGGACGGGCCTGCTCAATATAGCCTTCGAAGTCGCTTCGCTCGACGACGTCATGCGGAATCATCATTTCATTTCGTCGCGACAAGTGAGGATCGCGCAGGGGCCGGGACGAGAATGCGCTTCCGGCCAGGTCTTTCTGCATTTCTTTTCACCATGTGAGACCTTGTTTTCCTTCGTCGCTGAAATGAGAACGATCGATCCAACGCGCGATCGTCCACGTCAATTCGCGCGCAACGCGGATTCTTTGTGCGCGTGGGGTAGCGAATGCCTGGACGAGCCGGATCTCGCTCCGATCCCGGGGCAAGCGCATGCATTTAGACAGGAGACCGCGATATGATCGAATTGAACGATTTGACCTATGTCCGTCTCGGGACGAAAGACCTTGTCGGCACCGAGAAATTCGCGGTGGACGTAATTGGCCTTCAGGTTGGAAGCAGAGGCAAGAATTCTCTTTATCTACGCTCAGATGCTCGCGCCCATTCGCTATGCTATTTCGAAGGCGATCCTACGGATCAGATTATCGGATTTGAGGTGGAAAGCGCCGCCGCCTTGACGGCAGCCGGCGACGCGCTGGAGGCGGCGGGCTATGCCGTTCGCCACGGCACCCGCGAAGAAGCGGAAATCCGGTGCGTTCATGAGTTCATCGCCTTTCATTGCCCGAGTGGCAACCATGTCGAGCTGGTTACTCGCCCTCAGAAGAGTGGGCGGCGCTATTTCCCGGGGCGCGATGCCGGCATCACGGGATTTAACCACGTCGGACTTTACTCGAAGGATCCAGTCCGCGACGAAAAATTCTGGACAACGATCTGCAATGCGCGGGTAAGCGATCGCATCGCCGATATTCCATTGATGCGTATCAATCGAACTCATCACACGCTTGCGCTGGTTAAAGCGGATCGATCAGGGATTCAGCATATCAACCATCAGGTCGAGACGGTCGACGATGTGATGCGTTCTTACTACTTGTTGCAAAAGTGGAATGTTCCCATCGTTTTCGGCCCAGGGCGTCACCCCACGTCCGGAGCCCGTTTTCTCTATTTCGTCGGGCCTGATGGCCAGGTTTTCGAATTTTCGTGCGGCGTCGGTGAAATCGACGAAGCAGCACATCGTCCGCGGCAATTCGCGCGGGAGCCTTTCAGCTTTTGCATGTGGGGCGCAGAGCCTGGACGTCTGATCCCCGGCGCCTGAAACGCGCCAATACGTTGAATTTCTCGGCGGGTAGCCCGCTCCTACTGGAGGATGTAAATGCAATCGACGCCCGAAGTCGCCCATTCCGTGAAAACGGGCGGTTTTCAAACGAATGTTCACGATGTCGGCTCCGGCGATCCGGTGGTCTTTATCCACGGCTCAGGGCCTGGCGTGACAGCTTGGGCCAACTGGCGGCTCGTCATTCCGGAACTATCGAAAACATTCCGCGTCGTCGCCCCGGATATGGTGGGGTTTGGTTATACGGACAGGCCTGCGAGCATCGCATATGGCAAGGACGCTTGGGTTAAACAGGTCGTCGACCTACTCGACGCGCTCAACATCGAGAAGGCCCATTTCGTCGGTAACTCCTTCGGCGGTGCTATCGCGTTAGCGCTGGCGCTGCAACATCCCGCGCGTGTTGGGAAAATCGTGTTGATGGGCGCCGCAGGCTTGAAATGGCCGGTGACGGACGGCTTGGCGGCTGTGTGGGGTTACCAGCCTACAATCGAGGCTATGCGTAAGCTGCTCGACATTTTCGCCTACGATCGCACGCTCGTCACAGATGAACTTGCGAAGTTGCGCTACGAAGCAAGCACCCGACCGGGTTTCCAAGAATCGTTTTCGGCTATGTTCCCAAAGCCCTATCAGCGTTGGCTTGACGCTCTCGCCAGCGATGAGGAACTCCTTGCCGAATTGCCGAATGAGACGCTGATCTTCCACGGTCGGGAAGACGAGGTCGTGCCATTGGAATCGTCAATTCGGCTGCACAAACTAATACCCCGTTCGCAGCTTCACGTCTTCGGTCAGTGTGGTCATTGGACCCAGATCGAGCGGACAGCCGATTTCATTAGATTGGTTCGCGACTTCATCCAAAGCGGCGAGAATGTGAAATGAGCGCCGCTGTGAACGAAACGATCGCCCTGGAGCTCTGGGACGCGAGTGAACGTGGAATCCCACTCGCGCCGATCCGCGAGAGGATCGCGGACGGATCAATCGAAGCCGCTTATGGCATTCAGGAGGTCAACACGCGTCGCGGGCTTGAGTCGGGACGGCGGCTGGTGGGCCGCAAGATCGGCCTGACCTCGCTCGCGGTGCAGAAGCAGCTCGGCGTCAATCAGCCGGATTACGGCATGCTGTTCGACGACATGGCGGTTCCCGACGGCTGGGAGATTTCCCGCAAGCAGCTGATCCAGCCGAAAGTGGAGGCCGAGGTCGCCTTCGTGCTCGACCGCGATCTCGACCAGGAGCGCCTCACGATCGCCGATGTGATCCGCGCGATCGCCTTCGCTCTGCCGGCGATCGAGGTGGTGGATTCGCGCATCGCCGATTGGAAGATCGGCATTCTCGACACCATCGCCGACAATGCCTCGTCCGGCCTCTATGTGCTCGGCGCGACGCCCAAGAAGCTCCAGCACCTCGAATTGCGCGCCGCCGGCATGACGATGGAGAGCGCCGGCGAGCCCGTCTCTGTCGGCGCCGGCGCGGCGTGCCTCGGCGATCCTCTGTCGGCGATGCTGTGGCTGGCCAAGACCATGGCCCGGGTCGGGCGTCCGCTGCGCGCGGGCGACACGGTTCTGTCGGGCGCGCTCGGCCCCATGGCGACGGTCAAATGGGGCGATGTTTTCGAAGCGCGGATCGAGGGCCTCGGCTCCGTGCGCGCGGCTTTCGCGAAGGAGTGACCATGGCCAAGATTCAAGCCGCCATCATCGG
>JAJXZC010000651.1 GCA_021780275.1 Pseudomonadota bacterium | reverse complement strand
CAGTTTGCCGCTCGGCTCACACCGCTTGCAGGCGGAAAAGGGCCGCGCCGCGCGGATGGACATGGTCGAGAAGCATTTGAACAAGGTCGATTTCCTCAAAAGTTGCGAAGGCAAGGATTTTTATGCGATGGGCGGGGCGTGGCGCTCGATGGCGACGGCGCACATGCATATGTCGCATTATCCTTTCCGCCTGCTCGATCACTATCAAATGGACGGCAAAAAAGCGGTGGAGTTCGCGTCGTTTCTGGCGAAAGGCGCGCCCGCCGCGCTGGAAAAAACCGTCGGCATGTCGAAAAAGCGCCTGCGCGATATCTGCGTCGCGGCGCTGGCGATGGAGAGCCTGTTTAAAAAGATCAAGCCGCTGCGGCTGATCTTCTCCGGCACCGGTCTGCGCGAGGGGCTGGTTTACGACCAGCTTCCGCCCGCCTTGCAGCAGCAGGACGCGCTGATCGCCGGGTGCGCGAAGATCGCGCTCAAAATCAGCCGCTTCGACGACCTTAAGGCCTTCAAGACGCTGTCGCGCTGGATGTCGCCTTTGTTCGCGGGCGAAGACGCGGAGTTCATGCGGCTGATGGAGGCAAGCTGCCTGCTCAGCGATACCGGCTGGTTCGAGCACGAGGAATATCAGGCGGCGCATGCTTTCGAACGCATTCTGGTGATGCCGTTTTACGGGATCGATCATCCGGGGCGGGCGTTTTTGGCCATGACGCAGTATGTCCGCTACAAGGGTTTCGTCCGCCGCGAGGGGCATTACGAAGACGTCATCAAACCGGCCTTGAAACTGCTTGCCGACCGCGTCATCGACCGCGCCGCGATCATCGGCCTCGCCCAGCGCATGGGCTATCTGCTGACGGGCGGAGCGCTGGGACTGCTTCGGCAAACGGAACTGGAATTAACCGATAAGAAGCTTATCTTAAAGTTAAACGAGAGCGCGGATACGCTGAACGCCGACGTCATTAAGGACGCCATGCATGCGCTGGCCGACAAGATGCGGCGTGAAGCTGTGATTGAGTAATTTTTAATATATCATTGAATTTTATATATTTTATTTTACATTGACAGAATAAATACGTTGCCATATTGTGCATATGGAGATTTCGTATAATGCAAGGATTCAAAAGGCAAAAAAGCCATGTCCAACGCCCTTGAAACCACTGCGAAAATGCCCGATGGTTTGCTGCACGCGGGACTCACCGCCGATGGAAAAGCGTGGATCTTCGCGATGTCCAATGACCCCGGCGTTCTGCTGACGTCCAATAAAAATGGTTCCAGTTTCCCAACGGATCCGGTGATTTAAAAATTTACAGAAAATGGAGTAAATATCAATGACTGAAGCAACGGCAAAAAGTAAAAGGCAAGCGGTCCAGATCACGCTGGATGACACGGGCATCACGGCGTTTCTGGGCGATGCAAAAATAAAAGTCAGTCCGGAAGGCAATGCAGTTGTTTTCACGGACAAGGCCGTGACGCTGAAGCCCTCCGCAAACATGGTTTTATCCGCCGGTACGGAAGATCAGATCAGCGTCGCCCGGGATTCAAAAACGGTTTCCATCAACGGCGTGAAAGCCGAGCTTGACGCCGAAGGCAATCTTGTCGTTTCCGCCCATGGCAAGATCCGTCTCAAGCCTGCGCATGCCGAAGATACGCCGGAACCCGCGCAGGAAACGGCGGACGCCGCCCCCCGGCCTGTTGAAGAAGAGCCGGTTGAAACGCAGCCCGTTCCCGCTCTGGAAGAGGCTGCCGATACGATGTGCAACGTTGATCGCGATGCGGCGGTGACCGCTGTCCATAACCGGCAGCCGGAAAAAACGGAAGAAAAGCCGCCCGTCGAAGACACGATGAAACCCGGCACGGAAATGGCGGACGGCTCGGTTTACGGCGGCCTGACGCCTGACGGCAAGGCGCGGATCTTCGTGATGCCTCAAGATTTCAGCATGACGATGACATTCAACGAAGCCGCCAAGGCGGTCAACAAGCTCAACCGGCAAAGAACGCTCGGCCATTCCGACTGGCGGATCCCGACGCTGGAAAACTTCGAGGTGCTCTACAAAAACCGCAACGAAGGCAAGTTGAAAAACAGTTTCAGGTCCGAATGCAAAGGCCTCGAAGGCCACCCCCTTTGGTATTCCACGGCGCCTGCCGACGACATGGATCCTTCGGGGTGGGTCGCCATTTTCCGTCCCGTCGACGGCTTTAAGAGCAACCTGCATAAAAACCACACCAGCAAAATTTCCTGCCGCGCGGTGCGTCTGGAGCCGGTGCGTCCGTAAAAATCCAAATCCGTAAAGAAAATCCAAATGGTGCAGGTGGTTGAAATCACGCTGGACGACGCGGGCGTCACGGCGGTGCTGGATGATCTAAAAATAAAGGTCAGTCGGGAAGGCGACGCCGTCATCTTCACGGACAGGGGCGTGACGCTGAAGCGCGTAGCCGCACAGGCCATTGCCGCCGGTGAAGACAATCAAATCAGCGTCGCCCGGGATTCAAAGGCGATCTCCATCAACGGCGTGAAAGTCGCGCTAGACGCGGACGGCGGGCTGTCTGTTTCCACCGGCGGAAAAATTCAAATCATGCCCGCGGCGGAACTGAAACCCGGCATGAGAATCGCCGACGGCACCGTTTATGCCGGTCTGACCGCCGACGGCGCGGCGCGGATGTTCGTCCTGCCGCATGACCTCGACATGGCGGGGAGCTTCAACGCGGCGGCGAAGGCGGTCGCCGCGCTCAACGCGCGCAACGCGTACGGTCACGACGACTGGCGCATTCCGTCGGTGGAAAACCTGCATGTTTTGCGCAAAAACCAAAACGCCGGTTATCTGTGCGGCACCTTCAAATCCGCGGGGGCGGGTTATGCGGGCTGGTATTGGACGGCGACCCTGCACGGGAAATATCCCGGCCATCGGCGGAGCGTCTGGCTGACGCGCGGCATAGAAAGCCGTTGCCATGAGGATTACGGGCGGCTCTCCTGCCGGCCGGTGCGTCTTGTTCCTGTAATATAAAATTTACGCCGATTTGACCAGCTTGAGCTTGTTATCCTCGATGGCGAGGGCGAGCTTGCCCGCGCGCAAGTCCAGCGCCTCCTTGCCGAAGACCTTGAACTGCCAGCCGGACATGGCGGGCACTTCGGCTTTGTCGCCGAAAGCGGCGATCAGCTCCAGATCGGCGGCGGAGGCGAGCAGGCGGCTGGCGACTTCGTTCTCCTCGGCTTTCAGCTTCAAAAGCACGCGCAAAAGGTCGATGGTGGGCGCGAGCCCCGGCGGCAGATGCTGGCGCGGCGCGCGTTTCGGCAGGTCTTTTTCCGGCATGTCGAGCCCGCGCTTCACGGCCTCGATTAGTTGCGCGCCCTTGTCGCTGTCGGCGAAGCCCTGCTGGATGCCGCGCATTTTTCCGAGCGCTTTCTGCGATGACGGCGCGTGCAGGGCGATTTCGGCCAGCGCTTCGTCTTTGAGGATGCGGCCGCGCGGCACGTCCGCGCTCTGCGCCAGAATTTCACGCCACGCCGCGATCTCCCGCAAGATGCCGAGCGCGCGCGGCTTGTGGGTCGGGATCTTGATGCGCTCCCACGCTTCTTCCGGACGGGTGATGAAATTTTCCTTGTCGATGAGCTTCTTGTGTTCTTCCTTGATCCACGCGCCGCGCTTGTGCTTTTCGATCTTGGCGCTGAGCTTTTCGTAGATGGAGCGCAGGTGCGTGACGTCGCCGAGCGCGTATTTGAGCTGCTTGGCGGTGAGCGGGCGCTGCGCCCAGTCGGTGAAGCGGCTCGATTTGTCGAGCGTCTTTTTAAGCAGCGCGCCCACCAGCGCCTCGTAGCCGACCTGTTCGCCGAAGCCGCAGACCATCGCCGCGACTTGCGTGTCGAAAATCGGCGCGGGGAGCTTGCCGTCCATCTCTTTAAAGAAGATTTCGAGGTCCTGACGGCAGGCGTGGAAGACTTTGAGGATTTTTTTGTCGAGGAAGATCTCGTAGAGCGGCGCAAGGTCGATGCCTTCCGCCAGCGGATCGATGGCGACCGCGTCGTCCGGCCCCGCCACCTGTATCAGGCACAGGCGCGACCAGTAAGTGCGCTCGCGGATAAATTCGGTATCGACCGTGATGAACTCCGCCTTTTTCAGGCGCGTGCAGAGCGATTTCAGGTCTTTTTGGCTGGTAATCAAAGACATATCTCCTTGATACACGAGAAAATGATGAATATCCATGGGGTCTTTATACTGTTATGAAAAAATAAATCCCCAACTAAGTTTTGCGTCCTTAAGGCAGGAAATGCTACTCTGCCTTGTTTTTCAATCACGGAACGAAAGCGGATGCAACAACAGGCAGGACAGACATCGCCGGACAAGACGGAAACCTTGCGGCGCGACCGGCGGGAAAAGTTCATAAAATCCCTCGGCTGGGAGCACGTCATTCTCGATCCGATGCAGTCCGACGCCTCTTTTCGCCGTTATTACAGGATAGAGGGCGCGCCGATGGTCTATCCCATGTTGCTGATGGAAGACCCGCCGGACCGTCCGCCGGTGCCGCCTTTCGTGATGGTCGAGCCTTTCACCAAGATCGCAGCGCATTTGCGCGCGTTGCGCCTGAGCGCGCCGATGGTCTATTTCAGCGATATTCCGAACGGCCTTCTGGTGATCGACGATTTCGGCGACGACACTTACACGCGCCTGTTCGACCGCGGCTTCAATCCCAAGCCGCTTTACGAGCTGGCGGTCGACGTGCTTGCGCACCTGCACAGGCACCCCGAGCGCAACGCCATCGACCTGCCGGACTATGACGCGCCGCGCCTGATCGACGAAGCCATGCTGCTGCTCGACTGGTATTATCCGCGCCTCACCGGCAAAAAGCCGACGGCGGAGATGAAGGAAACTTTCTCCAACGTCTGGCTGGGGCTGTTGAAGAAATTCCCGCAAGGACAGAAGACGCTGGTGCTGCGCGATTACCACGTCGACAACCTGATGCTCGTGCCGGACACCAGGGGCTTGCAGTCCTGCGGGTTGCTGGATTTTCAGGACGCGCTGATCGGCGAGATGAGCTACGATCTGATGTCGTTGCTCGAAGACGCGCGGCGCGACGTGCCCGCCGACCTGAAAAAACATCTCTATGACCGCTACATGACCGCGATGGAGCCGAATAACGGCAATGGCGGTTTCGACCGCGCGGGGTTCGATTATTCCTTCCGCGTGCTCGCGGCGCAACGGCATGCGAAGGTGCTCGGCATCTTCGTCCGGCTCGCGGCGCGCGACGGCAAGGCGCGCTATCTCAAGTTCATCCCGCACGTGCACAAGCTTTTTGTCGAATCCCTCGACAATCCCATCCTGCAACCGCTCGACAGGTGGTTCAGGGATCATCACATAGACATCAGGAGTCCATTGAAATGAGCATCGCAGCCAAACGCCTCGAAAAAATCAAACCGTCCGCCACGCTTGTCCTCGCCGCCCGCGCGAAGGAAATGCAGGCCGAAGGCAAGGATGTCATCGGCCTTTCGGTCGGCGAGCCGGATTTCGACACGCCCGACTACATCAAGAAAGCCGCCAAGGAAGCCATGGACAAGGGTCAGACGAAATATCCGCCGGTGCCCGGCACGCTCGACGCGCGCAAGGCCGTCATCGCCAAGTTCAAGCGCGACAACAACCTGACCTACGGCATGGATCAGGTGATCGTCTCGACCGGCGGCAAGCAGGTTTTGTCAAACACCTTCCTCGCGACGGTGGACGCGGGCGACGAAGTCGTCATCCCCGCGCCGTACTGGCTCTCGTACCCCGAGATGGTGAACCTCGCGGGCGGCACGCCGGTGATCGTCAACGCCACGGCGGAGACGGGCTTCAAAATCACCCCCCAGCAGCTTGAAAAAGCCATCACGCCGAAGACCAAATGGTTCATCCTCAATTCGCCGGGCAACCCGACCGGCGCGGTCTATTCCCGCGAGGAGCTGCGGGGTCTGGCGGACGTGTTGCTGAAGCACCCGCAGGTCTATGTGCTGACCGACGACATTTACGAACACCTGATCTACGACGGGCTCAAATTCTCCACCATCGCGGAAGTCGAGCCGAAACTCTTCGACCGCACGCTCACCGTCAACGGCGTCTCGAAAGCCTATGCGATGACCGGCTGGCGCATCGGCTTCGCGGGCGGGCCCGTCGAGGTCATCAAGGCGATGTCGAAAGTGCAGGGGCAGACGACCTCGGGCGCAAGCTCGATCAGTCAGGCCGCCGCCGCCGCCGCGCTGACCGGCGATCAGTCGTTCCTGAAAGAGTGGCGCAAGAGCTTTCAGGAGCGCCGCGACGCCGTCGTCTCCGCGCTGTCGAAGATCGAAGGTCTGTCTTGCGACGTGCCGCAGGGCGCGTTCTATGTTTTCGCGACCATCGAGGGCGTCATCGGCAAGAAGACAGCCGAAGGCAAGGTGATCAAGTCCGACGCGGATTTCTGCGACTTTTTGCTGGAAAAGCATCTCGTCGCCGTGGTGCCGGGCGCGGAGTTCGGCGCATCGCCGTGTTTCCGCATCTCGTATGCGTTGTCGAAGGAAACGCTCGCCAAGGCCTGCGCGCGCATCGCCGACGCCTGTGCCGAGCTGATGGCCTCCGGCGCGGCGAAGTCCAGCGTCGCCTGACGCAAAAATACAGCGTCGCCTGACGCAGGTCTGAACGGGCGGAATTTTATGGAGCAAGCACGTATTTCACGTCGAGCGTCACGGACAGAGTCGTCTGGCCCGGCGACACGGGCGTTACGACGTCCGCTTTGGCGAACATCGCGTTCATCATCACGGGGCGCGGCGCAACGAAGCCGCCGCCGTCCTGCTCGGTGATCGTTGCAATGCGTTTGACTTTGAGACCGGTGGCGGAAGCATAGAGAGCGGCGCGTTTCTGAGCCTTGTCGACGGCCTTCCTGCGCGCGGCGTCAAGAAACGTACCGGGATGCGCGACGGAGAAATACGGCCCGCTGATCCGGTTTGCGCCAGCCGCCGTGAGCGCGTCGAGAACGGGACCGATATCCTTCATGTCATGCAGGACGACATCGACATCGTCGCTCACCGCGTAGGAAACGATGCGCGGCGGCGCGGCGTTGTTCCTGTAGTCGTATTGCGGGCGCACGTTGATGTCTGACGTCTGAATGTCCCTGTCCGCAATGCCTTTGGATTTCAAAACCTGCATGATTTTGGCCATTTTCGCGGCGTTGTCGCGCATGGCCTTGTCCGGCGAAGCGGCGGAGTCGGATACGCCGGCGCCGATCGTCGCCATGTCCGGCACGACGCGCACGGAGGCGTGAACCGCCAGGTCGAGAAGCGTGTTGCCGTTCTCCGCCGCGCCGGCCGGGCCCGTGCAGAAAAAGCACGGGAGAAAGGCGGCGGCGGCGAAGTTTTTCGCGTTCATTTCAGCGATTCAAGATATTTGATGACGTCGGCGCGGTCCTGCGGATCGGGCAGGCCGGCAAAGGTCATCTTGGTGCCGGGGATGAATTTCTGCGGGTCGGTCAGCCAGTCGTTGAGCCGTTCGGGCGTCCAGACGCCGCCCTTGGCTTTCATGGCGTCGGAGAACGCGAAGCCCGGAACGTCGGCAAGCTTGTTGCCGACGACGCCGAAGAGGTTCGGGCCGATGCCGTTGCCGCCGCCCTTGGTGAAGACGTGGCAGGCGCCGCAGACTTGCGCGGTCTGCTGGCCTTTGGTCAGGCTGGCCTTGGCCATGTAATCCTTGAAGGGCAGGAGTTTCGGCGCGGCGGCGGCCGTCGTCGCGTGCTTGGGCACGGCGATGGCGAAGGCGTCTTTCTTCAGGTGCTGGGTTGGCGTCAGTTCCTTGGCGATGAAACCGGACATCATGGCGACAATACCGGCGACGAGGATAGCGGCGAGGATCTTGTTTGTTTCCATTGTGGCGAGCCTTTTTTAATTATTTTTTATCAATAGGGTAGATTAGCCCTGTTTGCGGACGGAGGCAATCGGATCCATGGGCTGGATGTCGATGTCCCATGGAAAATAGATCCACGTGTCCTGACTGACCCATGTGACATAAGTATCGGCAAGAGGTTCGCCGGTGGGTTTGGCGTAGACGGTGGCGATGTGCGCTTTGGGCAGCATATTGCGGAGGATTTTGGCGGTATTGCCGCTGTCGACGAGATCGTCGATGACCAGCCAGCCATCTCCGTCGCCGACGATGTTCGCATTGAAGCTCTTGATGATGTTCGCCTGACGCTGGGTTTTGTCGTCGTAGCTCGAAACGCCGACGGTTTCGACCAGCTTGATCTCCAGCTCGCGCGCGACGATGCCCGCGGGAATCATGCCGCCGCGCGTGATGGCGATAATGCCTTTCCAGTGGGGGTTTTTATCGACAAGCCGCCACGCCAGCGCCTTGCAGTCGCGGTGGAACTGATCCCACGAGACAAGGAAACGTTTGGGCGACGACGATGAATCACTCATGAGGAACCTCCGGTCAATTCAGATATATATACAGGCTTGCGCGCGATTGGCAAAAACAATGTTGAAATTATGTCATATTTAGCGGCGCTGAATAATTTTTGTCAAATCCGGGTGGATTTGTTATGCTGAGAGCCATCACAAGTTAACGGAATCATCGCCTGTTCAAGGAGGCTTTATCATGATCAGGAAATTCTTCAACTGGGCGGCGGCAAAACCTTCAAGCCAGTTCACGCTGGGCGGAAGCGGCGTCAGCTTTCAATTCAACCGCGCCGGACGCCTGGCGGAGCGCGTGCTGTATCTGAAGCCGCTGGTCGTGGGCGGGGCTTTGATGTTCGTGAGCCTGCCGATGGCGTTTGGCGGCGCCGCGCCTGC